>JAXDFS010000304.1:0-11801 GCA_034665465.1 Solirubrobacteraceae bacterium | reverse complement strand
GGCGCAGGCGGTCGAGGCGATCGAGCTGCACCTGCGCCGCGTGGTCCCCGGGGCGCTCTGCGACCCCGGGACCGAGCGCCTGCGTGCGCTGCTGCCGCTCGAGCATCACAGCGACACGAGCCGCATCGACGGCGTGCTCGGGCGCCTGGCGGCCGAGCACGCCCTCGCCGCCGGGCGCAGCGAGCCGCGCGCCGGCCTTGGCGAGGGGGCGCGCAGCCTCGCCGAGGCCGCCGACACGGTGCGCCTCGTACACGCGCTGCTGCCCGCCGGTGGCGCACGTGGCTGGAGCCAGCTCGGCGTCTACCGCTATCTGGCGCAGCTGTCGGCCGATGCGGCGCCCGACGAGCGCCATCAGGCCGCGGTCGCGCGCCTGGCGGCCTACGACCGCCGCCGGCGCACCGAGCTGACCTACACGCTCGAGCGCTATCTCGGCGACCGCGGCGCCCTGCTCACGACAGCCCGCAACCTCTTCATCCATGCCAACACGCTGCGCCAGCGCCTGGAGCGCATCGAGCAGGTGACCGAGCTCGTCCTGGCCGACGAGGACCTGCTCGGCCTGGAGCTGGCGCTGAAGCTCGCCCACCTGCGCGGCGACCCCCCGGAGGCCTAAGGGCGCGAGCAGCATGGCGCCGCCCGTCCCGGCGAGCGCCGCGCATGTGCAGATCGCACACAGCCGACCGGCCGCGTGTGGCCTGCCACGCCATCGTTTGACGCCATGTCAGGCATCGGCCCCGCCTGGCTGGACCCGCGGTCGAGCACGGTGCCCCGGAGTTCGGCCGATTGGCCGTACAGCGCGCTCTCGAGCGGTGCTTCCGTGTTCGCGAAGCGCCGCCCCGCGCACCTGCCCGGGCGGCGGACGAGTGAGACCGAGGGAGCGCCATATGAGCACCGTCGCCGAGCCCGCAGCGATCCTCACCCGGCCGGTTGCCGAGTCCGACCACGAGCTCGCGCAGGGCGCGCTCGGGCTCAGACAGGTCCTGTTCTGCATCGTCACCGGCGCCGCGCCGCTAGCCGCGATGCTCTTCAACGTCCCGATCGCGGTCCTCGGCGGCGGGTCGGGTGCACCGGCCGCGTTTCTCATCGCGACGGTCGTCCTGACGATCTTCTCGGTCGGCTACATCGAGATGAGCCGGCGCGTCACAGCGGTCGGCGGCTTCTACACGTTCATCACGCGCGGGCTCGGCCCGGTCGCGGGTCTTGCCTCGGGCATCCTCATCGCGCTCTGCTACATCGTGTTCTCGGCGGCGGTCGTCGGCGTCATGGGCTACTTCGCCGCCACGAGCTTCAACGACTGGTTCGGGATCGACCTGCCGGCCTACGCCTATGCCCTGGCCGGGCTGGCGATCATCAGCGCATTCGGCTTCTTCCACATCGAGCTCACCGCAAAGGTGCTCGGCGTCGCGCTCATGGCCGAGGTCCTCGCGCTGCTCGTGCTCGCGGTGGGCGTCATCGTGTCCGGCGGGGCCGACGGCCTCAGCCTGACGCCTCTGAGCCCCGCCCAGGTCTTCGACAACGGGGTCGCGATCAAGGCCTTCGGGGCGGCGGCGGTCGGCATCGCGCTGTTCGGCGCGTTCTGGTCCTGGGTCGGCTTCGAGATGGCGCCCAACTACGCCGACGAATCGCGCGACCCCAAGAAGATCGCCAAGATCGCGACGTACGGATCGGTCATCGGCCTGGGCCTGTTCTACATCCTCATCTCGTGGGTGTTCGTCATGGGCTGGGGCCCGAGCGGCGTCGGCGCCGGCGTCGCCGGCCAGTTCGCCGGCAAGTACGGCTCGGCCTACTACCCCCTGTCTGACCGCTTCGTCGGCTCCGGCCTGACGACGGTCCTGCAGATCCTCATCATCACGAGCTCCTTCGCCTGCGCGATGGCCTTCTACAACACGTCGGCGCGCTATCTGTTCTCGCTCTCGCGCGAGGGCGTCCTGCCGGCGGCCCTGCGGCGCACGCACCCCAAGCGCCAGAGCCCGCACATCGCGTCGCTGGTCGTGACGGCGCTCGTGTTCCTCTACCTCCTCGGCTTCACGATCTACGACCCCTCGACGGAGGCCTTCTTCCTCAAGCTCGGGACCTGGACGCCGCTGCTGGGCGTGCTCGGCATCCTCGGCGTGCAGGCGCTCGTGTCGGTGGCGATCATCCGCTACTTCCTCACGCAGGCGAAGGACGGCTTTCACTGGTGGAAGACGCTCGTGGCCCCGATCATCGGCGGCCTCGCGCAGGTCGGCGCCTGCTACCTGCTGATCGCCAACCGCGGCGCGCTCGCCGGCGCGGGCGACGTGTTCTTCGTCAAGGCGATCCCGTGGGTCGTGCTGATCGTGTTCCTCGGCGGGGCCGGGCTCGCGCTCTGGCTGAAGTTCAACGCCCGGGAGCGCTATGCCCGGATCGGGACGATCGAGACCGGGGACGGTGCGGGGATGTCCGCAGCGTCGCCCGCACCGTCGGCGTCGATGGTCGCGGCCTGAGCCATGAACCCCCTCACCGTCACCTCACCGGCCACGACGTCCGCGTCCACGTCCACGCATCCGCTCGACCCGCTCAGCGCCGACGAGGTCGCAGCCGCTGCCGCGATCCTGACCGGCGAGCGCGCTCTCGGCCCCTCGGCGCGCTTCGTCTTCATCATGCTCCACGAGCCGTCCAAGGACGCGGTGCGCTCGTGGAGCCCGGGGGCCGCGGTGCCGCGTCAGGCATTCGTCGTGCTGCGCGACCGCACGACCCGCGGCACGTACGAGGCGGTCGTCTCGCTGACGGAGCAGCGCGTCCTGAGCTTCGAGCGCAAGGACGGCGTCCAGGCGCCGATGATGGCCGAGGAGTTCATGGCCTGCGAAGAGGTGGTGCGCGCCGACCCGCGGTGGCAGGCGGCGATGCGCAAGCGCGGCGTCGAGGACTTCTCGCTGTGCATGCTCGACCCCTGGGCGTCGAGCTTCACGAAGCCCGAGGACCACCCGGGCGAGCGGCGGATCGCCCGGCCGCTGACCTGGGTGCGCGCCGCGCCGGGCGAGAACGGCTACGCGCGACCCGTCGAGGGGCTGATCGTCGTGGTCGACCTCGACGACATGGCGGTCGTGGAGGTCGAGGATCACGGCGTCGTCGCGCTGCCGCCGAAGGCCGGCAACTACGTGCCCGAGCTCATGCTCGGCGACCCCGACAACGTCCCCGCCTTCGACACGCTCCGCGAGGACCTCCGGCCGATCGAGATCACCCAGCCGCGGGGCCCGAGCTTCACGGTCGACGGGCACGAGGTCCGCTGGCAGAAGTGGCGGCTGCGCGTCGGCTTCAACGCCCGTGAGGGGCTTGTCCTGCACCAGGTCGGCTACGAGGACCACGGCCGGCTGCGCCCGGTCGTGCACCGTGCGTCGCTGTCGGAGATGTTCATCCCCTACGGCGACCCGGCGCCCACGCACCGCTTCAAGAACGTCTTCGACATGGGCGAGTACGGCGTCGGCTGGCTCGCCAACCCGCTCACGCTCGGCTGCGACTGCGTCGGGGAGATCGCCTACCTCGACGGGGTCGTCAACGACCAGGACGGCAGCTCGGTCACGATTCCCAACGCGATCTGCATGCACGAGGAGGACGCGGGAATCGGCTGGAAGCACACCGACTTCCGCACCGAGGAGGTCGAGGTGCGCCGGCTGCGCCGCTTCGTCGTCTCGATGATCGCGACCGTCGGCAACTACGAGTACGGGTTCTTCTGGTACCTCTATACCGACGGCACGATCGAGTACGAGGTCAAGCTCTCCGGCGTCATCTCGACCGGCGCGGTGCCCGATGGCGTGCGGCCCGGGCATGGGGTCCTGGTCGCGCCGAACCTCTACGGCCCGCACCACCAGCACTTCTTCTGCGTGCGCCTGGACATGGAGGTCGACGGCGAGCGCAACACGGTCGTCGAGGTCGACTCCGAAGCCTGCCCGGCCGGCCCGGAGAACCCGGCGGGCACGGCGTGGGTGACGAAGCGCAACGTGCTGCGCTCGGAGTCCGAGGCCCAGCGGGTGTGCGACCAGCTGCGCGGTCGCTACTGGCGCATCGAGAACCCGAGCGTGCTCAACGGCGTGGGCGATGCCGTCGCCTACAAGCTCATGCCGGGCGAGACGGTGCTGCCGATGTGCGACGCCGACGGCCAGCACGGCCCCCGCGGGGCGTTCGCCTACAAGCACCTCTGGGTCACGCCCTATGACCCGCGCGAGCGGTACGCCGCCGGCGACTACCCGGCCCAGCACCCGGGCCGTCAGGGGCTGCCGTCCTGGACGCAGGCCGATCGCCCGCTGGAGGACTCAGACGTTGTGCTGTGGCACTCCTTCGGAGCCCATCACATCGTGCGCCCCGAGGACTGGCCGGTCATGTCGGTCAGCCACATCGGCTTCAAGCTCAAGCCGAGCGGGTTCTTCGACGGCAACCCGTCGCTGGACATGCCGCGCAGCGCGGCGCACACGTGCCACCACGAGCGCGGCACGCTCTGAGCGCCGGCCCGAGCACGAGCGGGCGGCGGCCGCGGCCGCCGCCCCTCACGCCACCTACTGGACGGTGAGCGTCCCCGTCATGCCGCCGGCCTCGTGGCCGTCGACCGAGCAGTAGAACTTGTACTTGCCGGCCTTCAGGGTGACGGTCTTCGACGTCTTCGAGCCCTGGATCGTGTCGGTCGCGCCGGCCTCGGTCTCACCCTGCTCGATGGTGACGTTGTGGGGCACCTGTGAGTCATTGGTGAAGTCGATCGTCACCGACCCCGCCTTGGCGGTCAGGGACTTCTTGTCATATGCGAACTTTCCGCTGGGGTCGGCTGCGACAGTCAACGTCGTGCCGCCACCGCCGCCTGCAGCGGTTGTCGTCGTCGCCGCCGGGGGGGCTGCCGCCGGGGTCGACGTCGACGAGTCCTTGTTGCTGCTCCCGCAGGCGGCGACCCCCAATGCGGCCGCTGCTGCCAGAACCACCGAGATAGACCGTCGAAGCATGTGACCTCCCGAAGACGCGGACGAAACCGCGAGGCTATGCGACAGCGGGGTGAGCGTACAAATGCCAACCGTCGTGCCCACCCCGGTTCTGCGGTGAAATCGAACGTCTAGGGTCCGCTGGATGAACGTCGTCGACCAGCTCGTCGCCAACAACGCGGCCTTTGCCGCCGGGCTCCCCGCGCAGCACCTGGACGTCCGCCCCCGGCGCCGCCTCGTGATCGTCACCTGCATGGACTCGCGACTGGACGTCTTCGCCGCGCTGGGGCTGCAGGAGGGCGAGGCGCACATCCTGCGCAACGCCGGCGGCGTCATCACCGACGACGTGATCCGCTCGCTGGCGGTCTCCCAGCGCCGGCTCGGCACGCGCGAGGTGATGCTCATCCACCACACCGACTGCGGCTTGCAGTCGCTCACCGACGACGGCTTCCGCGCCGAGCTGCAGGCGGCGACCGGGGTCGCGCCGGCGTTCGCGATCGAGTCGTTCACCGATCTGGACGCGGACCTGCGCCAGTCGATCCTGCGCGTGCGCCGCTCGCCGTTCGTCCTGCACCGCGACCTCGTCCGCGGCTTCGTCTACGACGTCGACACCCACCGGCTGCGCGAGGTCTCGGTCGACGAGGAGCACTCGAGCGGATAGCGCGGGCTCAGAGGTGGCCGGCGATCCAGCTGCCGGAACCGACGATCAGGCATGCGGCCGCCACGAACGCGATCAGCCGGAGGCCCCATCCGAGCCGTGCCGGCCGGTGGTGGTCCCACTCGCTGTCGCAGAACACCGCGACCGGCTCGCCGTCGGCCCGGCACAGGACCCAGCGCGTGCGCTCGTCGGCGCGATCGCCGGCGGGCTCGGTGCCGACGCGGTCGAAGGCCACCCACAACCTGCCGGCGCTCAGGTCGCCGGGCAGCTCGCCCTCCAGGCGCACGGGCGCCAGCCGCAGGACCGTGATCTCGCGGACGCGCCCGTCGGGCAGCGTGACGGTGGGCTCCGCGTCCTCGCCCGCCCGGCGACGGCCATGATCGGCGCGCAGCGCGTCCGCGACGGGTCCTCGCCACTGCAGCGGATCGCCTTCGGGCTTTAGTCCGATGAGATCGCCGCCGTCGTCGCCGGGCTCGCCGCGGTACCAGTTGCAGGTCCACTGATAGAGGCTCGCCGTGCGGTCGTCGTCGGCGTCGATCTTCGCCAGCCCGATCTGAGCGCGCTCGACCTCGCGGTCCAGATCGCGCGCGTCGATGTCCCACACCGCGATCGCGCGCAGCGTGCCGTGGTCCTCGGGCGTCTCCCAGCGGCTGCCGAGCGGAGCGTCGGCGAACTCGCCGTCGGGAGAGGGAGGACGCTTGGGCATCGCCTGCAGTGTGGCCGATTAGAGTGCGCGCATGGCGTACTCCGAGGAGCTCGCCGAGCGCATCCGAGCCGCCCTGGGCGGCCATGACGCCGTCACCGAGCGCAAGATGTTCGGCGGAGTCTGCTGGATGGTCAACGGCAACATGGCCTGCGGCACGGCTGGGGACGATCTGCTGGTGCGCCTGAGTCCCGAGGACGGCGACGAGGCGCTCGACGAGCCGGGCGTGCGCCTGATGCAGATGGGTCAGCGCACGATGCGCGGCTTCATGGCGGTCGAGGCTGCCGTGATCGCCGGCGACGACGAGCTTGCGCGCTGG
The DNA here is from genome assembly GCA_034665465.1 of Solirubrobacteraceae bacterium. Classification (GTDB taxonomy): domain Bacteria; phylum Actinomycetota; class Thermoleophilia; order Solirubrobacterales; family Solirubrobacteraceae; genus CADCVQ01. Next base: position 5,202 of record JAXDFS010000304.1, on the reverse strand, counting down.
GTCGCCAGAGGCGCGGCGCAGGCGCAGTCGCTGCCGTCGAAGTAGCCGTGGCCCCTAGGTGGTCGTCGCGGGCGTGGTGGTCGCCGGCGCCGGAGCGGTCGTGCCGGCGCTGCTCTTCGGCGTCATCGCGATGACGACCTTGTCCTTGCCGGTGCCGTAGACATGGAAGATGTGGCCGGCGTGGCTGACCAGTCGGAACACGGAGCCCACGCGCGGGTTGCCGGCGGCCTGGTTGAGGTACAGGCCCTTGTCCGCACCGTTCTCGATGCGGGCGTAGGGGTGCCCGGCGACCGGCTTGGTCTGCTCCCCGTCGGGGCGCGCGGTGGCCTTTGCGGCCGGCGTCTTGGCGCTCGACGCGCTCGACGCGCTCGCGAGCTGCGTGGCGAAGCTCGTGGCGCCCTTGGCCGCCGTCGCGGTCGCCTTGGCAGCCGTGGTCCCGCCTGTCGCGTTCGCGGCGCCTGTCGCTGCTGTGGGCTCGATCACCGCCCGGTAGTCGGATCGCACGGCGCGTTCTTGAGCCGCGCCCTGCTCGCGCCCCGCGCCCCCGCCCCCGCACGCGACGCGCAGGTTCTGCGCGTCGCGGCCGATCACCGTGCCGATGCGCGTTTCGTCAGCACTCAGGCCCCTGCTCGCCGCGGCGGTGCTCGCGGCGCTGCTCGCCGTGCCCGCCAGCGCGGCCGCGCCCGCCGCGACCGGGCTGCCGGCGATCACCGGCACGGCGCGCGCCGGCCAGTCGCTGACCTCGACCACCGGGCTGTTCTCCGGGACGGCGCCGCTGGCCTACGGGCGCACCTGGCAGCGCTGCGACGACACCGGCGCCGCGTGCGCGCCGATCATCGGCGCCGCCGCGGCGACGTACGTGCTCGCGGCCGCCGACGTCGGGCGCACGATCCGCGTCGCGGTTGCCGCGACCAACCTCGAGGGAGCGGCGAGCGTGACCTCTCCGGCCACGCCGATCGTCGCCCCGCTCGCGCCGCCGGTCAACGATCCAGCGGCGCCTGCGGTGATCTCCGGCACGGCGCGCGACGGGCAGACCCTGAGTGCCGCCGACGGCTCCTGGACGGGCACCGCGCCGATCGCCTTCACGCGCATCTGGCAGCGCTGTGATGCGACCGGCGGATCGTGCGCGGCGCTCGCGAGCGCGGCGACCCGCACGCTGACCAGCGGCGACGTCGGCTCGACGATCCGTGTCGAGGTGACCGCGCGCAACGCCGACGGGCAGGCGGTCTCGACCTCGGTGCAGACGGCGGTCGTGGATCCGGCGCCGCCGGTGAGCACGGCGCCGCCGGCGCTGACCGGGGTCGCCCGCTCCGGCCAGACGCTGACCTCCGCGACCACCGGCGTCTGGAGCGGCACCACGCCGATGACCTACGCGCGTCAGTGGACGCGCTGCGACGCCGGCGGCGGCGCCTGCTCGCCGATCGCGGGCGCCGTCGGGCCGGCCTATGCGCTCACGGACGCCGACGTCGGCCAGACGATCCGCGTCGAGGTCACCGCGACGAACGTCGCGTCGTCGGCGACCGCGTCGTCGCCCGCCTCGGCGGTCGTCGGCCCGAGGGTGGCGCCGCAGCAGGCCGCCGATCCGGCGATCATGGGCTCGCCGGTCGACGGCCAGGTCCTGACGGCCGCCGACGGCACCTGGACGGGCACCGCCCCGATCACCACGACGCGCCGCTGGCAGCGCTGCGCGCCGCTCGGCCTCGGCTGTACCGACATGCCGAGCACCGCCGCGACGCTGACGCTCACGAGCGCCGACGTCGGCGCGACGTTTCGCACCCAGGTGACGGCGACGAACCCGGACGGGACGGCGCAGGCCTTCTCGGCGCCGACGGCGGTCGTCGGGCCCGCGGTGCCGGCCTCGCTCGCAGCCCCGGCGATCTCCGGCAGCGCGCGCGAGGGGCAGTCGCTCAGCGTGACCCAGGGCACCTGGAAGGGCACCCCACCGCTCGTGCCCTCCTACGCCTGGCAGCGCTGCGGCGCCGGCGGCTGCAGCCCGATCGCCGGCGAGACCGCGACCACCTACCGCATCGCAGCGGCGGACATGGGCTTTGCGCTGCGCGCGACGGTCACCGCGACCAACGACGGCGGCGCGACGACCGCGCCGTCGGCTCAGACGGCCACGGTGACCGGCGGCGTGCCTGTCAGCCTGGACGCACCGGCGCTCACCGGCGCGCTGCCGCGCGACGGCGCGGTCTACGGCTCGACGCTCGGCGCCTGGGCGGGCACCGCGCCGCTCGTCCACGACCGCCAATGGCTGCGCTGCAATGCCACGGGCGCGGCGTGCACGGCGCTCAGCGGCGAGATCGCGGGCACCTATGCGGTCGCGCCCGCGGACATCGGCAAGACGCTGCGCCTGGAGGTGACGACGACGAACGTCTTCGGCGCGACCAAGGCGCAGTCCGCGCCGACGCCGGTCATCCTCGCCGCGCCGCCGGCCTCGGGCGCCACGCCGGCGATCGCGGGCACGCTGCGCGACGGGCAGACGCTCAGCGCGGTCAGCAGCTGGAGCGGCACCGCCCCGATCGCGCTGACCTACCAGTGGCAGCGCTGCGACGCGGCGACCGCGAGCTGCTCGGACATCGCAGCCGCGACGGGCTCCACGTACGTGCTCACGTCGGCCGAGGTCGGCGCGCGGATGCGCGTCAGGATCGGTGCGCTCAACGCGGGTGGGGGAGGCCTGGCGAGCAGCGACCTCGCCGCCGCCGGCGACCCGGCGGGCATCGTCGCCCCCGACGCGCCGCACGCGACCGCCGCCCCCGTCCTCGCGGGCACGCCGGTAGAGGGCGCGACGCTGACGAGCAGCGACGGGGTCTTCACCGGCACGCTGCCGCTGACGCGCTCGGTTCGCTGGCAGCGCTGCGACGGCGCGGGGACGGCCTGCGCGGACATCGCCGGCGCCACCGGCCCCGAGCGGATCCTGACCGGCGCGGACCGTGGAGCGACGGTGCGCTCGGTCGTCACGGCCACCAACGGCTCCGGCAGCGACGCCATCGCCTCGGCCGCGAGCGCCGTCGTCGCCATCGCGCCGCCGCGCAACCTCGTCGCCCCCTCCGTCAGCGCCGACAGCGGGCTGCGCGACGGCGCGACGCTCACCGCGACCGCCGGCGGCTGGGCCGGCTCGCAGCCGCTGACGCTCGCCTACCGCTGGCAGCGCTGCAGGACCGCGAGCGACTGCGCCGACGTCGCCGGCGCCCGCAGTTCCGGGTACATGCTCTCGGCGAGCGACGCCGGCTTCGCGCTGCGCGTCGTGGTGAGCGCCGCCAACGGTGCCGGCACGACGTCCCAGGCCTCGGCGCCGACCGGCGTCGTCGGAACCAACCCGCCGGTCAACGCCGTCGCGCCTGCGGTGAGCGGGACCGCGCGCGACGGCGAGGTCCTCACGGTCTCCGACGGCGCCTGGACGGGCCCGATCGTCTTCGCCACGACCTACGAGTGGTGGCGCTGCGACAGCGTCGGCGCCAACTGCACGATCGTCCCGGGCGCCGCCTCGCACAGCCTGACGCTCGGCTCCGCCGACATCGGCCTGACGCTCCGTGCGAGGGTCGTGCGCACCAGCGACGGTGGGACGACGGGCGCCTTCTCGGCCGCGACCGCCCTCGTGACCGCCGCGGCGCCGGCGAGCGTCACGGCGCCGCAGATCACCGGCCCCGCCGCCGTCGGCAGGACGCTCAGCGCCGCGCGCGGCACGTGGACCGGGACGCCCGCCATCGACTACGCCTACCGGTGGCGGCGCTGCGCGGCCGACGGCTCGGGGTGCGCCGACATCGCAGGCGAGACCGCCGCCGACCACGTCGCGACCGCTCAGGACGGGCACGGGAGCCTGCGCGTCGTCGTGACGGCGCACAACGTGGCCGGCAGCGTCGCGGTCACGTCGGCCGCGACGCCGGAGGTGCAGAGCGATCCACCGTCGATGCTCGCGCCGCCGGCGATCGTCGCAGCGGCCGGGCCCGTCGCGGTCGGGGCGCAACTGACCGCTTCCGCCGGAACCTGGGGCGGCGCCGCCCCGATCGCCCTCGAGTATCAGTGGTCGCGCTGCGACGCGGTGCCGGCGGGCTGCGCGCCGGTCGCCGGCGCCACCGCGACCGCCTACCTGCTGACGAAGGCCGACCTCGGCCACAGGATCTTCCTCACCGTGAAGGCGACCAACATCGTGAGCTCCACGACCGCGCTCGCCGACGCGACGGCGGCAGTGCTGCCCGAGCCGCCCTCGAACCTGACGCTGCCCGCGGTCACGGCGGCGGCTGGCGCGCGCGAGGGCGCGAGGCTCACCGCGACGACCGGGACGTGGAACGGCGCGACGCCGCTGGCCTACGCGATCGCCTGGCTGCGCTGCGCCGACGACGGGACGGGCTGCGCCCCGGTGCCCGGCGCGGGCGCGCTCACCTACACGCTGACCGCCGACGACGTCGGGCACCGCCTGCGCGCCCGCGTCACGGCGTCCAATGCGACGGCCGAGAGCAGTGCGGACTCCGCGGCGACGGCGACAGTGGCGGCGGCGCCCGCGCCGCCACCCGCGCCCACGCCGCCACCCGCGCCCACGCCTCCGCCGGCCGTTGCGGTCAAGCCGCCTTCCAGCCCCGCCCCGGCGCTCGCAGGAGCGCCCGCCGCCACGCCCGCGAGCGCACCGGCACCGCCGGCCGCGAAGCCCACGACGACCACCACCACTGCGACCACCACGAGCGTCCCGGCCAAGAGCAAGACGAAGACCGCCACCAAGATCCCGAAGCCCGCCGCCAAGCCGACGACCGCGGCCACTGCGAAACGGGCTGCCGGCACGCGCGCAGGTGCGCCGATCGCAACGCTGCAGCGCCTGCGGATCACGCCCGGCGGCGTCCTGCTCGTGACGCTGCGCTGCGCGCGCACCAGCCCGCGCGCGTGCGGCGCATCGGGCACGGTCGTCGCGGCATCGCTGGGCAGGGCGATCGCCGACACCCCGTTGCGCTTCGCGATCCGTGCCGCCACCGTGGCGCCGCGCGGGACGCGAACGCGCGCGCTGAAGCTGACGAGCATCCAGCGCGACGCGCTCGGAGCGCTCAAGGAGGTCGACCTGCGCGTCAGGCTTGCGGCGCCCGGCGTCCCGCGCCGCTACCGCGAGGTGTTCGTGCACGTGCACGTCCCGGCCGGCCTGCGCTCGGGCTGACGCGGCGCGTCACCACGAGGCCATCAGACCGCGCACCTTCGCCAGCAGATAGTGCCCCAGCG
>JAXDFS010000303.1:0-7063 GCA_034665465.1 Solirubrobacteraceae bacterium | reverse complement strand
TTCTTGACCTCGCCCTTGGGCGTGAAGACGTAGACCTCGTCCTCGAAGAGGTCGACCTTCAGGGCGTCCATGAACTCCTTGGGATCGGACGTCTCCTGCTGCCAGTCGAGCATCGAGCGCAGCCACTTGAGCTTGGCGTCGCCGTCGGATGCCGGCCCGGCCGCGCGCGCCTTGCCGTCGCCGTCGACCTTGTAGATCCAGTGCGCGGCCACGCCGAACTCGGCCATGTCCTGCATGTCCTTCGTGCGGATCTGGATCTCCAGCGGCAACCCCTCGGGCCCGATGACCGTCGTGTGCAGCGACTGATACATGTTGAACTTCGGCATCGCGATGAAGTCCTTGAAGCGCCCGGGCAGGGGCTTCCACAGCGAGTGCACGACGCCGACCGCGCCGTAGCAATCCTTCACCGAGTCGACGATCACGCGCATGGCGGTGAGGTCGTAGATCTCGTTGAACTCGCGGCCCTTCTTGGTCATCTTCGAGTAGATCGAATAGAAGTGCTTGGCGCGCCCGGAGATGTGCGCCTCGATGCCGAGCGCCTGCAGCTCGCTGGAGAGGTAGGCGCCGGCCTTGTCGACGTAGGACTCGCGCTCGTCGCGCTGCTGGTTGACGAGGCCCTTGATCTCCTGGTACTTGCGCGGGTGCAGCGCGGCGAAGGCGAGGTCCTCGAGCTCCCACTTGATCGCGTGGATGCCCAGCCGGTGGGCGATCGGCGCGTAGATGTCCAGGGTCTCCTTGGCCTTGTCGATCTGCTTCTGCTTGGGCATCGCGCTGATCGTGCGCATGTTGTGCAGGCGGTCGGCGAGCTTGATGAGGATGACCCGCACGTCATTGGCCATCGCGACCATCATCTTGCGGTAGTTCTCGGCCTGCGCCTCGTCGCGCGACTGAAAGACGATGCCGGTGAGCTTGGTGACGCCGTCGACGAGGTTGGCGATCTCCTCGCCGAAGCCGCGGCGCACCTCCGCGATCGAGGCCGAGGTGTCCTCGACGGTGTCGTGCAGCAGCGCCGCGCAGAGCGTCTCGGTGTCCAGGCGCATGCCCGCGCAGATCTTCGCCACGCCGACCGGGTGCACGATGAAGTCCTCGCCCGACATGCGGCGCTGGTCGGCGTGGTGCTCGCAGGCGAACACGAACGCCTGCTCGACCTTCTTGCGGTCGATCTGGACGGCGGAGGCGTCGGCGTGCTCCTCGACGATCGCGAAGACGTCGGAGAGCAGCCCGCGCTCGAGCTCGGTCAGATCCGCGCGATCGACCGTCGCGTTGGGATGCTCGGCGGCGACCTCGTCGACCGGCACCCGGCGGGCGCCGACGCGCTGCCGGGCCGGAGCCCTCACGCCGCCCTTGCTGTCACCCCGCTCAGGTATCTGCGTCCGTCCTCATATCGCTGGTGGTAGGCCCGGTACGCGGCCGATCGCTCGAGCGCGGTGCGCTCGGCGACAAGGATCGTCACGGTCCTGGAGTCCGGGTCGAGGCTGACGAGGTGAAGCTCCGCGAGGACCCTGATCACGCGGCCTGCCAGGGTTGCCGGCAGCGGCGTCGAGGGGTCTCCGCGCAGCAGCGCCTCGAGCTCCTCGCCCCCCGCGCCGCCGGCGTCCCGAAGGGCCCGGTACGTCACGGTGAGCGAAGCACGAAGGGCGTACTCGCGCTCATGGATCTGCTCGGTGAAGCGTAGCTCAGGATGACCCCATGCCAGATGCGTCATCCGGCCATACGTGCGCAGCGGACCGGCAGGCGGATCGATCATCACCACGTGGTGCTCGGGACCCGCTGGCGCGGGGTCGCGCTCGAGCGCCTGGTGCGAGCACAGCTCGAAGCCGCCGAGGATCGGCGCGAGCTGCCGCGCGCGCAGCCCGGCGTCGGCGGCGACGACGAGGACCGGCTCCCCCGAGGCGACGAGCGCGGCGACCGTGCCGGCGATCCCGCCGCCGCGGCGGTCGCGCACGGGGGCGCTGATGCGCTCCGGCGGCGTGACGAGCTCGTCCAGCGGCCGCGCGACCTCGGCGAACACCGTGGCCAGGTAGTCGGCGCTCTCCCCCACGACGCGGATCGGCTGCGGGGCGCACGGACGAGCGTCGCGCAGGACCAGGCGCGGCTCGACGCTGCCGTTGTACTCGTTGAGCTCGAGCGAGAACGTCGCGTCCAGCGGCTGGTCGCAGTCGACGCTCGACATGCCGAAGGCGACAGCCCGCGCCCGCACGCCGCCGGAGGCGACGCTGAAGCGCACGTGCCTGCCGTCCTCGCCCATCGTGCGCGCGTCGCTGCAGCGCGTGGCCGGGACGAGCAGGCAGACGTCCGGGTTCGCGCTGCCGAACGGCGCGAGCCGCTCGAGCTCCTCGGCGAGGCCGATGCCCAGCTCGTCGCCCGCCACGACCGCGTCGACGCGGCGGACGCTGAGGAGGTCCTCGGGGCGCAGGGTCGCGGCCGCATGCGCCTCGAACGCCGCGCGGAAGGCATCGACCTCGGAAGCGAGCACCTCGCAGCCGGCGGCGGCCCGGTGGCCGCCGTGGCGCTCGAGATGGCCCGCGCAGGCGTCCAGGCCCGCGAGCAGGTCGAAGGCGGGGATCGAGCGGCCGGAGCCCGTGCCACGATCGCCGTCCAGCGCGACGAGCACCGCCGGGCGGTTGTGGCGCTCGGCGATCCGCGACGCGACGATCCCGATGACGCCCTTGTGCCAGCCCTCGCCCGCGAGCACGTAGGCGGGGCGCTCGCCGGCCTGCGCGACCAGCGCCTCGGCCTCGAAGAGGATCCGCTGCTCGGTGTGGCGGCGCTCGGCGTTGAGGCGGTCGAGCTCGCCGGCGATCTGCGCCGCCCGTTCGTGATCCTGCGTGAGCACGAGCTCGAGGCCGGCGTCGGCGCGCTCGAGGCGCCCCGCGGCGTTGATTCGGGGCGCGAGGCGAAAGCCCACCGCGCGGGCGTCGATGCGCGCCGGGTCGACGCGCCCGACCTTCATGAGCGCGCGCAGCCCCGGCCGCCTGGTCGCCGCCAGCGCGCGCAGCCCCTCGCGCACGAGCCGGCGGTTCTCCCCCAGCAGGGGGACGCAGTCGGCGATCGTCGCCAGGGCGACGAGGTCGAGGTCGGCGTCCGCGCCGGCCCGGTCGCGCCCGGCCGCGGCCAGCAGCGCGCCGGCGAGCTTGTGCGCGACGCCCGCCGCGCACAGGTCGGCGCACGGGTAGCCGCAGACCGCGGGGTGCACGATCGGCGCGGCCGGCAGCCGCCCGTCGGCGCGCGGGCTGTGGTGGTCGGTGACCAGGACGTCGAGGCCCGCCGCCAGCGCAGCGGCGACCTCGTCGACCGCGGTGATCGCGCAGTCGGCGGTGATCAGCAGGCGCGTGCCGCGCTGCGCCAGTCGCGCGACCGTCGCCGCCGACAGGCCGTAGCCGTCCTCCGTGCGGCTGGGCAGAAACCAGTCGACGTCGGCGCCGAGCTCGCGCAGGACGCCGACGAGGATCGCCGTCGAGCACACGCCGTCGACGTCGTAGTCGCCGTGGATCGTGATCCGCGTGCGCCGCTCGACGTGGCCCAGCACGAGCGCGCAGGCCTCGTCGATCCCCTGAAACCGCGAGGGCTCGTGGCGCTCGTCGGCCGCCAGCCACGCCCGTGCCCGCTCGGGGTCGGCCAGGCCCCGCCGCACGAGCACCTGCCCGAGGGCATGGCTGACGCCGAGCGCGCGCTCGAGCGCGAGCACCGCGTCGATGTCGCAGGGGTCGATCTGCAGGCGGGCCGGCTCGTGCGCTGACACGCGGCCCACGGTACGTGCGGCGGGAGACGGAACCGCGCCCCGGCTCCCAGAGGACTCTCAGCCTCGCCTCAGCGACCTCGCGCACCCGGACCACAGACTGCCCGGCCATGTCCTCCTCCCCGCTCGCCCTCGATCCGGCCGACGCGCCCGCGCCACCGCCGCCCGCCCGGGTCGAGATCGTCGTGCCGGTGTTCGACGAGCAGGCGATCCTGGCGCAGTCGATCCGCCGGCTGCACGCCCACCTGACCGACCACATGCCATTCAGCTGGCGGATCGTCATCGCCGACAACGCGAGCACCGACCACACGGCGCGGATCGCGGCGCAGCTGGCGGCCGAGCTGCCGGGCGTCGAGCTCCTGCGGCTGTCGCAGAAGGGCCGCGGGCGCGCGCTGCGCGCCGCCTGGCTGGCCAGCGAGGCGGAGGTCGTCTGCTACATGGACGTCGACCTCTCGACAGATTTGCGGGCGCTGCTGCCGCTCGTCGCGCCGCTCGTCTCCGGCCACTCGGACATCGCGATCGGGACGCGCCTGCACCGCGGTTCGCAGGTCGTGCGCGGCGCGAGGCGCGAGCTGATCTCGCGCTCCTACAACGGCCTGCTGCACGTCACGCTGGGCGCGCGCTTCTCCGACGCGCAGTGCGGCTTCAAGGCGATGCGCGCGAGCGCCGCCCGGCGGCTGCTGCCGCTCGTGCACGACGAGGCGTGGTTCTTCGACACCGAGCTGCTGATGCTCGCCCAGCGCGAGGGGCTGCGCATCCACGAGGTGCCCGTCGACTGGGTCGACGACCCCGACTCGCGCGTCGACATCATGCGCACCGCGCTCGAGGACCTGCGCGGAATCGCGCGGCTGCTCGCGAGCGCGCGGCTGACGCGCTTTCTCGGGATCGGCGTCGTCTCGACGCTCGCCTACGCGCTGCTGTACCTCGCGCTGCGCGGGCCGCTCGGCGTCGGCGCCGCCAATGCGACCGCGCTGGCGGTGACCGCGGTCGCCAACACCCAGGCCAACCGCCACCTGACGTTCGGTCTGCGCGGCCGCACGGCGCTGCTGCGCCAGCACGCGATGGGCGCCGTCGTCTACGCCCTGACGCTCGGCCTCACCAGCGGCGCGCTGCTCGTCCTGAACGCCCTCGATCCCCGCCCGTCGCGGACGGTCGAGCTCGCGGTGCTGATCGCCGCGGGCGTCTGCGCGACCGTCACGCGCTTCGTCGCGCTGCGCAGCTGGGTCTTCGCACGGCGCTCCAAGCGGGCGCTGAAGCCGGCCGTGACCGCCATCGGTCGCGCCGGCATCTGACCCTCCCCCGCTCCACGAATCGAAAGGCCCCGCCGATGTCCGCCTCATCCGCCGCACTGCCGTCGTCCCGTCGTCAAGGCGCTCGCGCCCGCTCGTGGACGCGCTCGCTCGTCGCCCGCCGGCCGGAGCTGCTCGCGCTGCTGGTCCTGGCCGCCGCGCTGAACCTCTGGGCGCTGAGTCGCAACGGCTACGCGAACGACTACTACAGCGCGGCGGTTCGATCGATGAGCACGAGCTGGCACGCGTTCCTCTACGGCTCCTTCGACCAGGGCGGCGTCATGACCGTCGACAAGCCGCCGCTGGCGCTGTGGATCCAGGCGCTGTCGGTGCGGGCGTTCGGCTACGGCTCCTGGAGCATGCTCGTGCCGCAGGCGCTGATGGGCATCGCCTCGGTCGGCCTGGCCTACGACCTGACGCGGCGCTGCTTCGGTCGCGTCGCCGGCTTCGCGGCCGGGCTCGTGCTCGTGCTGACGCCGACGATGGTCGCCGTCTCGCGCCACAACAACCCCGACGCCCTGCTCGCGCTGTGCTGCACCGCCGCGCTGTGGTTTGCGGTGCGCGGCCTGCAGGACGGCCGCACCCGCTGGCTCGTGCTCTGCGGCGTCATGGTCGGCCTCGGCTTCGAGGCGAAGATGGCGGCGGCGCTGATGGTCGTCCCCGGGATCGCCGCGGCCTGGCTGTGGATCGCGCCGCGCGGGCGGGCGCTCGCCGTGCGCCAGCTGCTCGCCGGCGGCGCGGCGATGGTGGCCGTCGGGGGCGCCTGGCCGCTGCTCGTCTCGCTGACGCCGGCGGCCGACCGGCCCTGGATCGCGGGGACGTCCGACAACAGCGTCTGGTCGCTCATCCTCGGCTACAACGGGCTCGGCCGGCTCTTCGGGCAATCCGGCGGGCCGGGCGGCGCCGCCGCACCGGGCGGTGGCGGTGGCAACGCGTTCTTCGGCGGCGACCCGGGTCCGCTGCGGCTGCTGAACGCGAGCCTCGGCGGCCAGGGCGGCTGGCTGCTGGGCTTCGCTGCCGTCGCGGCGATCGGGCTGCTGGCGCTGACGCGGCTGCGCCGCGCGGATGCCCGCACCGGCTGGCTGCTGGCGGTCGGCGGCTCGGCCGCCGTCACCGCGGTGGCGTTCAGCCAGGCTGCCGGGATCTTCCATCCCTACTACGTCTCGCTGCTCGCCCCGTTCGCCGCGGCGCTCGTCGGCGCGGGCGTCGGCGAGATCCACAAGGGCGGGGGCGCCGCGCGCCTGCTCGGGCCGCTGGCGATCGCCGGCGGCGTCGCGACCGAGATCGCCGTCCTGCACGGCAACCCCGGCCAGTTCACCTGGCTGCCCGCGGTGCTCGTCGCGGGCGGGCTCGCGGCCGCGGTCGCGCTGGCCGCGCCGCGAGTTCTGCCCCGGGTGCGGTGGGCGGCGCTCGCGGGGGTGCTCGGCCTGCTGCTGCTCGCCCCGGCGACCTGGGCGGTCGACACGCTGGGTCACCCGGCCAACGGCACGTTCCCCACCGGCGGCCCTGCGACGGCGGGCAGGCTGGGCGGCGGGCCCGGCGGCGGCGGCCCCGGAGCAGGTCGTCCCGCCGGCGGCCGCGGCTTCGGGGGACCCCCGCCGGCAGGCGCGCCCTCCTTCGCTCCCGGCCGGGGCGCGACGGGCGCGGCACCCGGCGGGCCAGGCGGTTTCGCGGGCCGCGCACCGGGCGCACGCAACGGGTTCGGCGGCGACACGACATCGCTGACGCCGGCGCTCGCCTACGCCCGCGCGCACGGCGGCGGGACCGTCGCGATCTCCAGCCAGTCGGGCGCGGCGGGCTCGCTCATCGCCTCGGGCGCGGACGTCGCCGGGATCGGCGGCTTCTCCGGGCGCGAGAGCGAGGTCAGCGTCTCGTGGCTCGCCGATGCGGTGCGCGACGGGCGCATCCGCTGGGTGCTGACGAGCAGCGGCGGGGGCGGCTTCCCCGACAGCCGCACGGGCTCGACGACGGCGATGGCGGCCGTCGCGAAGGCCTGCGCTCCCGTCGGCTCGGTCGCCGGCCTCTACGACTGCGC
>JAXDFS010000302.1:0-2996 GCA_034665465.1 Solirubrobacteraceae bacterium | reverse complement strand
GGATGACGTAGTCGATGCCGTCCGGGTCGCAGTTGGTGTCGACGAGGCCGATGATCGGGATGCGCAGGCGCTGGGCCTCGCGCACCGCGATCTCCTCGACCTTGAGGTCGACGACGACCATCGCGTTCGGCGTGCGGACCATGTTCTTCACGCCGCCGAGGTTCGCGCGCAGCTTGGCGAGGTCGGCCAGCGCGGCCATCCGCTCGCGGGTCTGCAGCAGCGCGAGCTGCCCGTCTGCCTCGTAGCGCTCGAGGTCGTGCAGGCGCTTGATGCGCTGGTTGATCGTCTGGAAGTTGGTCAGCAGCCCACCGAGCCAGCGGTGGTTGACGTACGGCATGCCGGACTTCTCGGCCGCGTCCTTGACCGCGTCGCGGGCCTGCTTCTTGGTGCCGACGAACAGCACCGTGCCGCCGCGGTGGGCGACGGCGGACGCGAACTCCTGCGCCTCGCGCAGCAACCGCTCCGTCTTGAGGAGGTCGATGACGTAGATGCCGCCGTTCTCGCCGTGGATGAACCGGCGCATCTTGGGGTTCCAGCGGCGGGTCTGGTGGCCGAAGTGAACGCCGGCCTCCAGCAGCTCCCTAATCCCGACTTGGGCCATGGGGGTCCTGCTCCTTGATGTGGTGTGGGAAAAGGCCCGCCGGCGCGCACGAGACCCCGCACGTGGCGCGTGCGGGGCAGGGCCGTGACGCGATCCCGGCGGGGTCGTGTGACGTGGAGCCCACGAGTTTACGCAAGCTTCAGCGGACACCTTCGTTATGGGTTCTGCGGGACGAGTCCTCCCTTCCCCTACCTCCGGTGGGCTCGACTCGTGATGTGGGGTGGCGGGGCGGCCTTTGGACAGGTCGCCCCGCTGCGTATTCAGCCGTCCTCGGCGGCGGCCGCGAGCGCCTGCTCGAGATCCGGCGGAAGGCCGGAGACGATGTCGACCGGCGCCCCCGTCGTCGGATGCGCGAAGGCCAGCCGGGTGGCGTGCAGGAACTGGCGCTGCAGGCCGTAGAGGCCGCGGTGGCCGTAGTCGCGATCGCCGCAGACGGGATGGCCGATGGCCTGCAGGTGGACGCGGATCTGGTGCGTGCGCCCGGTCTGCAGGCGCACGCGCAGCAGCGTGGACTGCGGCAGCGCGCGCTCGAGCTCGAAGTGCGTGATCGCAGGCCTGGGGGCGTCGCTGTCGGTCGACATGCGCGTCCGGTGGCGGCGGTCGCGCCCGATCGGCGCCTCGATCGTCCCCGAGCGCGCCGGCGGGCGGCCCTCGACGAGCGCCAGATACTCGCGCCGGATGTCGCGCGCCGCCAGCGCGGCCTTCAGCCGGCGGTGGACCTCGTCGCTCTTTGCGACGACGAGCAGTCCCGAGGTGTTGCGATCCAGCCGGTGCACGATGCCCGCCCGCCAGGCGTCCTCGCCCCCGGCGGCGCGCCCCGTGAGCGCCTGCGCGAGCGTGCCCTCGCGGTGCCCGCGCGCGGGGTGCACCACGACGCCCGCGGGCTTGTCGACGACGAGCAGGTCGTCGTCCTCGTAGCCGATCTCGAAGTGCGCGACCGGCGCGTCCGCGTCCGGCGCCGCCGCCTCCGCGGCTGCCTCGTCGAAGACCACGCGCTCGCCGGCCCGCACGCGGTGGCCCTTGGCCGCCGCCTGCCCGCCGACCAGCACGCGGCCGTCCACGATGTGCCGCTGGGCCTGCGAGCGCGAGCCCAGCGGCCCCGCCAGGAAGACGTCCAGCCGCTCGCCGTCGGACTCAGCCGGGACCTCGAGCTCCATCACCACGCTCCATGACGTACAGCAGCGCCAGCACCCCGATCGTGATCGCCGAGTCGGCGACGTTGAAGGCGGGCCAGTGCGGCAGCTTGAGGAAGTCGACGACGGCGCCCTCGCGGACGCGGTCGACGACGTTGCCGAGCGCGCCGCCGAGCAGCAGCCCGGCGGGCAGCCAGACGAGCGGGCGCTGCGCGTTGCGGGCGACGTAGACGAGCAGGGCGGCGACGGCGGCGGCGATCAGCACGACGACGATCGCGCCGGCGCCCTGCAGCTGCCCGAACGCGACGCCGCTGTTGCGGGTGTTGACGATCTTGATCCCGGCGACGAGCTCGCGCGCCTCGCCGCGCGCCAGCCCGGACGTCACGAGCGCCTTGAGGATCTGATCGGCGGCGACCACCACCACGAGGACCAGGCCCGTGCGCGCCCACGCGCCGCGCGCGGAGGGCCCGGCTGTGCGCCGGCTCACCCGTGGATGAGGGGGATGATGATCCCGAGCCCGACGACCGTCAGCAGCAGGATCGCGATGAACGGGCTGAAGTCGATCGGGCCGGCCGGCGGGATGAAGCCCCGGAAGAGCCCGAGGTAGGGCTCCACGACGTCGCGCAGGAAGCCGATCACCGCGCTGGACCAGCGGGCGTAGGGGATCCGCATCCCCAGCGAGAAGGCGAGCTGCAGGACGATGTGGGCGAACACCAGGATGATGTAGACCGTCAGCAGGGCGGTCAGGAAGTCCGCGATCGACGTGCGCGCCGAGCCCACGATGAGGACGGCTGCGGTCATGCGCCGAGCACGGCCTGCATCGCGTCGTCGAAGGCGGCGCGGATGCCTGCGTGCTCGAGCGCCGCGAGGCCGCGGGCCGTGATCCCGCCCGGCGACGTGACCGCGCGGCGCACGGCGAGCGTGTCCATGCCACGGGCCTGCAGCAGCGCCGCGGTGCCGCCGATGTTCGCCCCCACGAGGCGCCCGGCGACGTCCGCCGGCAGGCCGGCGCGGACGCCCGCGTCGATCTGCGCCTCGGCCACGAGCGCGATGTAGGCCGGCGCGCAGCTCATCAGCCCGGTCGCGACGCCCATCTGGGCCTCGTCGACGCTGACGACGACCCCCACGCGCCCGAAGAGCTCGATCGCCTGCTCGGTCAGTCGCTCGTCGGCCTCGGGATCGAGGGCGTGACAGCTGACGCCCTGGCGCACCTCGACAGGGACGCTGGGGATGATGCGCACGACCGGCGTCGCGCCGTAGGC
>JAXDFS010000301.1:0-2742 GCA_034665465.1 Solirubrobacteraceae bacterium | reverse complement strand
GAGATGTCCTTGTCCGGATCCTCGGACTCGAGGTGCAGCAGCTGCGCCACGATGAGGTTCGCGATCTGGTCGTCCACGGGCGTCCCCAAAAAGACGATCCGCTCGTTGAGCAGCCGGCTGAAGATGTCGAAGGCCCGTTCGCCTCGCGACGTCTGCTCGACCACCATGGGGACAAGTGGGCTCATGGTCCTCGCTTCAATTGGTCGTCGTCTTCCGAACTCCTGCCGGGGCAGCCTACCAACCGGCTGCCGCCGCCCCGCAGGTCTCTAGGACCCGGGGGTCCAGAGCTTGTCGGCGTCGCCGGCGGGCGTCTCGCCGCCCGGCGTCCACAGGTCGTCGCCCTCCTTGGGCTTCTTCGCCGCGGCCTTCTTCTTGGCCGGCGCCTTCTTCTTCGCGGACGCCGCGGGCTTCTTGGCCTCGGTCGCGGCGCGCTTCTTCTCGGCGGCCGCGCGCTTGCGCTCGGCCTGCGCGGGGGTCACGGCCTTCGCCTCGCTGATGACGATCTCGATCGCCTGCTCGGCGGCGACCTCCTTGGCGAGCGCGTCCACGCGGCCCGCGCTGCGCAGGCGGTCGAGCAGCTTCTGGCGCGACATCTGCTCGCGCTCCGCGGCCGGCTCCAGCGCGTCGAGCAGCTCCTGCTCGCCGGGCTCGATCTTCTCGGCCTCGATGATCGCGGCGAGCACGGCCTCGCGGCGCAGTGCCTGTTCGGCCTCGGGCTTTGACTCCGCCATGAGCTCGGCCTCGGTCTTGCCGGAGATCTGCAGGTAGTGCTGGCGGTCGATGCCCTGGTGGCTGAGCGCGTGCAGCATGCGGTCCAGCAGCTCGTTGGCGCGCGCCTCGACGAGCTTCTCGGGCACGTCGACCTCGGCCTCGGCGACGACGGCGTCCAGCGCGCCGGCGCGGAACTCGATCTCGACCTGCTTGCGGTCGTGCTCGAGCAGCTCCTCGGCGATGCTCTCGCGCAGCTCCTCGAGCGAGTCGAAGCCGGCCGCGTCGGAGGCGAACTCGTCATCGAGCGCCGGGAGGTCCTTGTGCTTGACCTCCTTGACGGTGATCTGGAACTGCGCGGCCTTGCCGGCGACGTGCTTGGCGCCGTAGTCCTCGGGGAACGTCGCGTCGACGAGGCGCTCCTCGCCCGCGCTCGCGCCGACGATGCCCTCCTCGAAGCCGGGGATGAGCTGGCCGGCGCCGAGGTCGATGAGCTGGTCGCGGCCCTCGCCGCCGGAGAACGGCTCGCCGTCGACGGTGCCGACGAAGTCGATCGTGACGAAGTCGCCGTTCTCGGCCGGGCGCTTGACGACCTCGAGGCGCGCGAAGCGCTCGCGCATCTCCTCGATCTGGGCGTCGATCGCCTCGGGGTCGGCGGCGGGCTCGCGGCGGCCGACCTCGACGCCGCGATAGGTGCCGAGCTTGGCGGTCGGGCGCACGCCGACCTCGAAGGAGAACTTCAGCGCCTTGCCCTCCGGGGGCAGGTCGCCGAGGTCGACGTCGGGGTCGCCGACGGGAGCGATGCCCGATTCCTGGACCGCCTTGAGGTACCAGTCGGTCAGCCGGCCGCGGACGGCCTCGTCGAGGATCGACTCGCGCCCGAGGCGCTGGATGACGACGGCGGGCGGGATCTTGCCGGTGCGAAAGCCGGGGACCTTCATCTCCTGGCCGAGCTTGCGCGCCTGGTTCTCGAGCGAGCGCTGGATCTCGTCGGCGGCGATCTCGACGTCGACGGAGACACGGGACTCGGGCAGCTCGGTGACGGTGGTATTGACTGCGGTGGCCATGCGAGCACCATATCGTCACGCGATGCGCCGGTCCCGCCCGCCATCGGAGGTCCTCGCGGCATGGGTCGTGACCGGCCCCGTCGGGCATCTCTACGCGGGGCTGCTGGACTGGGCCGCCGTGCTGGTGCGCCTCGCGCGGGCGCGCGGGCGCTGGGAGGACATGTAGGCGTCGTGGGGCGACGGCCCGCGGCTCTCGAACCGCATCGGTGAGGGAGCAGAAGCGAGCGAGCGAGGGCTGTCGCCCGCGTGCGCGAGTGGCGCGTTTGTACCTCCCATGCGGACAAACGCACCGCTCGCGCGCGGACTCAGCCGGCGTACCGGGCCACCCCTTGTCGCTGCGAGCTCGCGTGCGCTCGGGTGTCCCAGGCCGCCACCCAGGGTGGGGCGCCGTCGGGACCCGACGAGCCGTTACAGGTCATGACCCCGCCGCCCAAGGAGCGCCTCATGCCCCGCCGCCTGCTCGTCGCGACCCTGCTCGCCATCGCCCTCGCTCCCGCCGCTGCCGCCTTCGCGGCCGACAGCCATGCCCCCAAGGGAGCGCGCGGCGACTGGCTGCCGACCTCCGAGTGGGTCATGTCGAGCTGGCTGCCGTTCGACGAGGCGCGCCTGTACGACGTCCTGGACACCAACCGCGCCGAGCTGGCGACGTGGCTGAACGACCGGCGCACGCTGGGGCAGCTCGCGGCCGGTCACGGCGTCGAGGGCGGCGCGCGCCGGCTCGCCGACATGCTCGTCGGCCCGCGGCTGCGGACGGCGTCGCCCGCGATGCGGCGCACGCTGCGCTCGCGGGCGCTGGAGATGGTCACGCAGGCGCATCTCGCCCGCCACGTGATGTTCCACATCTACCACACGCCCGCGATCACCCGGCACGCACAGGAGATCTTCGGGATGAGCCCGCAGCACTACCGCCGGCTGCGCGACAGCGGCTGGTCGCCCGTCCGGATCGCAGGGTCGGCCCACAAGCCGG
>JAXDFS010000300.1:0-8208 GCA_034665465.1 Solirubrobacteraceae bacterium | reverse complement strand
CGAGCACGCGAGCTTGGACGGAGCATCGACGTCCCAGCCGATCGGGCGCACGTCGTCGATGGCGATCGCGAGGCCCTTCATCGCGCGATCGCCAACCTCGTCGACAACGCGCTGCGCCACGGACGGGGAACCGTGACCGTCTCTGCGCGCGAACAGCCCGGAGGCGTGCAGATCAACGTCGAAGATGAGGGCACCGAACTCCGCGAAGAATTCGCCGCGCATGCCTTCGAACGCTTCGCGCGCGCGCCACAAGCCCGCAGTCGCCCAGGCACGGGGCTCGGCCTCAGCATCGTCCAAGCGATCGCACAGGCCCACAACGGCGATGCCGGGATCGCCGCGGGCTCGACCACCCGCGGCACGCGCGCGTGGATCATGCTTCCGACAGCGCGTCAGCGCGCCGGAGGGTGAGCATCCCGGTGACGCAACACACGACCTCCCGGTCGCGTTCAGCGGACGGACCCGGCGGCCGGCGAGAGGTCTGAGAGCCGTCGCGGTCAGATGAGCCCACGGCCTCGCAGCTCTGGCGCGATCCCGTCTCCGGTCAGGGCACCAAGGTAGGAGTGGGGTTCAACCACGTTCAGCCTCGCCGGACACTCGGCGGCGGTCGCATCATCGTGCGGGGCGCAGACTGAACGGTAGAATCCGCGGTCGTGCCGTTCACGCTGAGGAACCTCGAGGAGGCTCTGGAGGACCCTCGGCTCCAACTTCGACGGCGCGCGCCGGATTTGGACTTCCGCCGCGCAACGACGGCTGCGGCGACCCAAGCCGACCGGGCGAGCGAGTCGGCGGGCCCCAGCGCGCGCTGACGCGCGCGTCAGCGCGATGGCCCGCTGCTTCGTCACCCGGCCGCTGCCCGGCGACGCGCTTCAGCGCCTTGCCGCGGCGCACGACGTCGTGCTCAACTCCTCCGACGCCCCGGCAACGCGGGAGCAGTTGCTCGCCGGCGTCGTCGCGGCCGAGGGGCTGCTGTGCACCCTGTCAGACCCGGTCGACGCCGCGCTGCTGGATGCGGCGCCCAGGCTCCGCGTCGTGTCGAACTACGCCGTCGGCACCGACAACATCGACCTCGCCGCAGCGAGCGAGCGTGGCATCCCGGTCGGCCACACGCCGGGTGTGCTGACCGAGGCGACCGCGGACCTCGCCCTCGCGCTGATCCTCGCCGCCGCGCGCCGCATCCCCGAGAGCGCCTGCGACGTCCGCGCGGGGCGCTGGGGCACGTGGAGCCCGACCGGCTGGCTCGGAGTCGACGTCTATGGCCAGACGCTCGCGATCGTCGGCGCGGGCCGCATCGGCGACGCGGTCGCGCGCCGTGCGGCCGGCTTCGCGATGCGCGTGCTGCGCGTCGGGCGCAACGACGATCTGCATGCCGCGCTCGCGCAGGCCGACGTCGTCTCGCTGCATGTCCCGCTCACGCCGGCGACGCGCCACCTGATCGACGCGCCCGCTCTCGCCGCGATGAAGCGCACCGCGATCCTCGTGAACACCTCCCGGGGTGATGTCGTCGACCAGGTGGCGCTTCGGGAGGCGCTCGTCGCGGGACGCCTCGGCGCAGCCGCGCTGGACGTCACGACGCCCGAGCCGCTTGCGCCCGACGACCCGTTGTTGCAGGCGCCCAACCTGATCGTCGTTCCTCACATCGGCTCGGCGACCCACGCGACGCGTGCCCGCATGGCCGACCTCGCAGTCGACAACCTGCTCGCCGGCCTCGCCGGGCGCCCGCTGCCCCACCAGGCGCAGTAGGTCACGCCCCGCGCCTGCAGCCGGCGCGCCGAGCTGGGCTGCCGTCAACGAGGGCCGGAGAGCACGGCCATCGCCGCGTTGCGGCCAGGGATCCCACTCACGCCGCCGCCCCTGCGCGCGCCGGCGCCGCAGACGAGGATCGCCGGGTCGTCGGTCTCGACGCCCCAGCGTCCGACCTCTTCGTCGTCATCGGCGAACGGCCACGCGAGGTCGCCGTGAAAGATGTTGCCGCGCGGCATGCGCAGCTCCTGTTCGAGGTCCGCGGTCGTGAGCACGTCGATGCACGGCTTGCCGTCGGCCGTGTGCATGATGCAGTCCGCGATCGGCTCGGCGAGCACGGTGTCCAGCGATCGCAGGGTGGCAGCGAGGGCTGCGCGACGGGCCCCGGCCGCGTCGGCGTCGAAGAGCCGCGCAGGCATGTGCAGCCCGAACACCGTCATCGTCTGTGCGCCGGCGGCGACGAGCGCAGAGCCGAGGATGCTGGTGTCGCTCAGGGTGTGGCAGTACGCCTCGCAGGGCGCCAGGGTCGGGATCTGCCCGGCAGCGGCCTGCGCGTACGCCGCACAGAGCTGCTCGCCGGTCTCGTTGACGTGGAAGGTGCCCGTGAACGCGCGCCTTGGTGTCACCTGCTCCTCGCGCAGCCGCGGCAGGCGCGTGAGCAGGAGATTGACTTTCAGCTGCGAGCCCTCCGCGGCCGGATGCTCGCCGGTGCGGCCGCGCAGGCGGTTCAGCTCGGCTGGCGCGACGTTCGCAAGCGTCCAGCGTGCGCCGACCGACGACTCGGGTCCCTGCTGAGTCTGAAACCGGACCTCGTGGTCGCCCACCGCGGTGACGTCGACACCGGTTCGGACGTGTGCGCCGGCCGACACGGCGGCCTCGCACAGCGCCGCCGACAGCGTGCCGATCCCTCCGACAGGAACATCCCAGTCGCCACTCCCGCCACCGATCGTGTGGTACAGGAAACAGCGATTCTGGCGTAGCTCGGGGTCGTCGTCGGCCGCGAACGTGCCGATCAGCGCATCGGTGAGAACCACGCCGCGCACGAGATCGTCGGAGATCAGCCCTCGGACGGTTGCAGCCAGCGGCGTTTCGACGAGCGCCTCCCAGGCAGCGTCATCGGCGACGATGCGCCGCAGTTCGGCGCGGGAGCGCAGCGGTTCGAGCAGCGTGGGAAACACGCGCTGCGCGACGGTCGTCACCATGGCGTGAAGGCTTTGCCACGCATCGAACTGCGCGCTGTCGCCGGTGACCGCCCGAAACGAGGCCCGCGTCGCCGCCGGATCGTCCGCATCGACCAGCAGCCCGCGCGCGCCCTGGGCGCGCGGGTCTGGCGTGTAGGACGAAACGGCCCGGCGCACGAAGCTCACCGGCAGCGCGAGCTCGTCGACGATGCGTCGCGGCAGGAGGCTGACGAGGTACGCGTAGCGCGAGACGCGCACGTCGAATCCCGCAAACACGCGCTCGGACACCGCCGCCCCGCCGACGGCGCCGCGACGCTCCAGCACAAGGCACGACAGCCCCGCACGCGCGAGGTAGGCGGCGGCGACCAGCCCGTTGTGACCGCCCCCCACGATCACGGCGTCATACGTCGAACGCAGGCGCGCCATCGCGCCCAGTCTCGCATGGCATCGGTCACGACGGCCCGTGCGTCGGCGACGCGATCTGTCACTCGGCGAGTGCCGCGTACGCCGGCAACACGCGACCCTCGATGAACTCGAGGCCGGCGCCGCCGCCGGTGCAGATGTGCGTCACGCGGTCGGCGAGCCCGAAGCGATTGAGCGCGGCGACGAGATCGCCGCCGCCGACGACCGTCGTCGCGTCCGTGCGCGCGATCGCCTCGGCGATGGCGCGCGTCCCGGCCGCGAACGGCTCGAGCTCGAACGCACCGACCGGACCGTTCCAGAACACGGTCCCGGCGCGCTCGATCACGGCGGCGTAGGCAGCGCAGGTCCGCGGCCCGACGTCGAGCCCGATCCAGCCTGCCTCGATGCCGGCGGCGTCGACCACACGCCGTGTCGCGTCCTCGGCAAAGCGGTCGGCGACCACGATGTCGAGCGGCAGGTGCAGGCGCCCGCCCGTGCGCTCGAGGACGCGCCGCGCGACAGCCACGTCATCCGCGTCGCACAACGAATCGCCCACGGCGTGCCCCTGCGCGGCGAGAAACGGAAAGCTCATCGCGCCACCGATCAGCACGGCGTCGGCGAGCTCGAGAAAGCGCTCGATGACGCCGATCTTGTCGGTCACCTTCGACCCTCCGAGCACTGCCACGAGCGGCCGCGCCGGGGACCGCAGGACCGACTGCAGCATCAGGATCTCGCGCTCGAACAACAGCCCTGCGGCGGAGCGCGCGACGTGGCCAGCGACACCCACCGTCGAGGCGTTGACGCGATGTGCGCTGCCGAAGGCATCGTTGACATAGGCGTCGGCAAGCGCGCCCAGCCGCGCCGCGAGCGCCGGATCGTTCTCGGTCTCCCCGCGCTCGAAGCGAATGTTCTCGAGCATCACGACGTCGCCGTCCGCAACGTGCGCGAGGTCGGGTGCGAGCGCGACGTCCTCGCCGAGCAGCTGTGAGAGCCGCGCGGCCACCGGCCGCAGGGACAGCGACGGCTCGCGATCGCGCGGCCGGCCGAGGTGCGCGACGAGCAGCACGCGCGCGCCGCGCGCGCGCAGCGCGAGGATCGTCGGCAGCGTAAGACGCAGGCGCGTGTCGTCGGCGACCTCGCCCTCGTCGCTCAACGGGACGTTGAACTCGGCGCGAAGGAGGACGCGCGCGCCCTCGAGATCGCCGAGATCGCCGAGCGTACGCAGGCGCCCCGCACCGTCTGCGGCAAGACCCTCGTCGCGGCTCATGATGTGTTTCGCACCGCACACGAGCGTAACGCCGTTGCGTCCGGCCGCCGATTCCGCTGGAGGGACCCGGCTTGCGGTCCTGCCGTCGCTCCCGGCGATCGACCCCTCGGTTGCCATGACGAGGACAGGTACGATCGCGACCGTGCCATTCACGCTCAGGAACCTCAAGGAGGATCTGGAGGACGTCGGATCCAGGTTCGACGGCGCGCCGGACCTCGAGTTCCGCCTGGCGACCAAGGCGCTCGAGCTCGAGCGATCCGGCCTGGGCTACCAGCGCGTCCCGCCCGGCTGTCGGTTTCCGTACGGCCACACGCACAAAAGGCAGGAGGAGGTGTACGTGGTGCTGCGCGGCAGCGGGCGGATGAAGCTCGACGACGAGATCGTCGAACTCAGGGAGTGGGATGCGGTGCGCGTCCCACCCGGCACGTGGCGAGGCTACGAGGCCGGGCCGGAGGGCCTCGAGATCATCGTCATCGGCGCGCCCAACCTCGGCGAGTCTCCGCGCGAAGACGTCGAAGGCCGGCGCGACTGGTGGGCCGGCTAGCGCGTAAGGGCGGCGGGTCGAGCCGAGGTCGCGGCGGAGGCGTACGCGCCATCTGCCGCAGCGTGGCGTCTGTGCGAGGTGTCCTGCCCAGTGGTCGTCCTGCGACCAAGATCCAGGACGCCGCGCGCCGATCTTCGGGGAGAGTGGCGACTGCCTCGACCTCAGGCCGGGCAGATCGCCAAACGTCCCGGCGCAATGCACCGTGACGGTCCGGGACAGGCATCATGGAGACGTGCAAGACGGGCGGCACCGGGGTCGGGCTGGCTTACGACACTCCCAACTGCGCGGCTTGCCTGTGATGGTTTCCGGACCCGCCCGGCGAGCCGTGCCCGTGACCGTTTTGCTCGGATCGCTGGCCATCGGGTGCGGTTCAGGACATGCCGCCCGCGCGGAGCGCACCGTTACCGGCGACGTCAGCCCGCAGGCCGTGGCCACGCCGCCCAAGCCCTCGCCCTACCGCTTCGTCAAGCCGCCGATCGTCACCTTCGCGCCTGGCGATCCGAACCCGAGCACCAACATCCTGTACACAGTCGTCGCGCGCGTCAATCGGCCCCTGCCCGCCACCGCGGGCGGGGTACACACGCTCATCGAGGTCGATGACGTCCCCGGCGAAAGCGTCCCGCTGCCCGTGTCGCGCAGCCCCCGTTGCTACACCGTGTCCTTTGGCGCACACGGCAGCACACAGCGACTCCTCCACCCGACGGCGCACACGCAGGTCACCGTGACCATCCGTCGCCATCATCAGGAACTCGCCTCCGCCAAAGTCGCCCTGCGCCAGGCGTCCGGCATCGGCGATCGTGCACTGGCGCCGTACTTCCGCGAGCTCGGCTGCAACGTCAAGATCGGCCTGCCAACGCGCACAAGCTGATGCGCACGGTCCATCAGCCGCGGCGATGTCAGACGAGGATTCCAAACGCCGCAGGCGGCGAAGGCGCGGTCTCTCGTCAGGACGCCCACATGGAGCTCTCGTTAGGAGTACGGTCGAGTGCGAGCTGGTCTGGGGCAGGCATTGTCGGCCCAAGTCCGGTTTCACCGAACGACGCGACTGCGTCACGGGGTGCGAGGTCAATGGGCATCGCCGCGACAGGGAGGCCGCATGCTGAGCCGCTTGATGTGGACGGGGATCGCTCTGATGCGGGCGCGCTGAGACAGCGATCCGCGAGGCTGCGCGGCTGAGCTGGGCACGGGATCACGACACGGAGGACATGACGATGCGCACCGCTCGAACGCCCCTGGCTGCTGTTGCAGCACTCGCAGGAACCATGCTCGCATTCGCGACGATCCCGGCGTTCGGCGATGCCGCCGCCGCGAGCCGCAGGTCTCCCAGCGCCCCGGCGCTGCACTGCGGCGACGTGGTGACGGCCAACGTTCACCTGACCGCCGATCTCGTGGACTGTGCCGGCGCCGGCCTCGTCGTGGGGGCCGACGACATCGTCATCGACCTCGGCGGGCACACGATCAGCGGCTCTCACAGCGGCGACGCCGGGATCGACGACTTCGCCGGACACGACGGCATCACCGTCACCCACGGTGCGGTGCACGACTTCGCGACCGGCCTGGCGTTCTTCGGGACGCGCGGGAACCGGGTCGCCGGCGTCACCGTGACGACCGTCGACTTCGCCGGCGTGCTGCTCGTCGACGCGACCGACAACCGGATCGAGGACAACCGGCTTGCGGACGTCGGTAACGGCGTGTTCCTCTTTCGCAGCTCGCGCACGCGCATCAGGCGCAACGAGATCACGGACACGACAGGGGCAGGCATCGAGGTCGACGGAGCCAGCGCCGACAACGAGATCACGCGCAACCGGATCGAACGGACCTTCGACGTGGGCATCGTCGTCGCCGTCTTCGACGACGACCCCAACGCGCCGGCGGAGTTCCCGACCGGCAACAAGGTGGCCGAGAACCAGCTCAGCGCCAACAGCTTCGGCATCCTGCTCGTCGAAGCCAACGGTGGTGAGATCACCAGGAACACGGTCACGGACGCGGGGAGCTTCGGCGACCCCGGCGCGCCCGGCGGCGGCATCGCCCTCGACGGCGGCGACGACAACCTGCTCGCGCGCAACCTCGTCGTCGGAAGCCGCGGCAACGGGATCGAGGTGGGCGCCGATCCGCAGGACGATCCGCATCCGTTGCCTCCAACCGGCAACCGCCTGCTCGCCAACACCGCCAGCGGCGGCGGCGGGGACGGGATTCACGTCGCTGCGAACGCCCGGCAGACGTTCCTCAAGAGCAACGTGGCCGAGCGCAACGCCGGCTTCGGGATCCTCGCGATCTCGCCGGTACTCGACGGCGGCGCCAACGTCGCGTCCGGCAACGGCGCGCCGACGCAATGCTCGGGCATCCCGTGCACCGCGGGCTGAGGTCGCTGCCGGCTCTCGGTCCGCCGGAAACCAGGCCGTCGGGCGAGATCGGTCCCTGATCAGTCTCAGGATGAGCCTCGAGACACCCCAGCTCTTCGGGATCTCGACGATCTCCGACCACGGCATCTCCCACCTCTCCGACGACGCCATCCTGCGGCAGTTCGTGCGCGATCAGGCGAGACTGCAGCGCGCCATCACCGTCGTGAAGGCGCGAGCCAGCAGCCACGAGCCCGGAGGTCCGCGAATTCAAGATCGCGCCGGAAGGCATCGTGCTCGGTAAACCGCTCGCCGCCGCCGTGACCTCGGTGTAGGTATCCAGCGCCATCCTGCCGGCGCGCCTCACCGCACAGACCGGCTGGCACGCGGTCGGCGTGGGTGCGGGCGTGAGTCGCGCCACGACGTGGGGGCGAGCGTCATGCAGCTGTCGTTGATCCGCCGCAGGATCTCGGGCAGGCGCGCAGCGACCGCGCGAAGTTACACCGGTGTTGCTCGTGGTGATCGCACTGGTGCTGTCGTCTACCTCGTGCCCTTGACGGCATCGAGACGATCTTCGGCTACCTGGGCTGCGGTCTGCTGGTCTACGTCGCGGCGGCGGTGCACCTCGGGCCCGACTCGCATCACGTCGCGCGCGGCCTGATCCCAAGCTGGCATCCATCGGCGCTGTACGCGTACTTCGTCGTCGGCGTGCTCGGCGCAGCGCTCGTGCCGTAC
>JAXDFS010000299.1:0-13801 GCA_034665465.1 Solirubrobacteraceae bacterium | reverse complement strand
CGTGAGGACGAAGACGCCGCCGTCCTCGTCCGGGGTGCGCCGGACGCCGGACGGCGTGAGCGTCGAGGTCGGCCCGCGCCAGGGCGTCCACCCGCGGGCGGCGTAGAAGCCCGCGGCGTCATCGGCGGCGCCGAGTGCTCCGAGCTCGTAGGCACCGCGCACCACCCGCTCGAGCACGTCCATCATCGCCGCGCCGTGCCCGCGGCGACGGCGGTCGGCGCGCACGCCGACGCCCTCGACGTAGCCGGCGCGCAGCGCCCGCCCGCCGTGCAGCAGGCGCCGCTGGACGACCGCGGCGTGACCGATCAGCGCCTCGCCCTCCCACACGAGCGCGTGGATCCCGCCCAGGGCGTGCTCCCAGTCGTCCTGCTCGAAGTCGCCCTCGAAGACCGCGTCGAGCAGGTCGCGCGCCGCGGCGAGCGTGGCGGCATCGAGGTCGGCGGTGTGGGCGCTGCGCACGTCGGGCATGCAGCGCATCGTGCCAGGGCCGCGATCCGCGGCGGCCTGGCTCAGGCGCCGGGCCGGCTCAGCGCTGCCCAGGCGTCGACCAGAGGCTGCACGCCGGTCTTCAGGCGCTCTCTGAAGGGGGCCTTCTGCCAGCCCTCCCAGCGCACGGTGCCCGCTGCCGAGCCACCCGGCCCGGCGTCGACGCGAAGGCCGATCTGCTGGACCCCGACGGCCTTCGGCAGGCCGTCGACCGGCCGCACGGCCGTGTGGCTGCTCGGGTCGGCGAGCGCCAGCATCGACCACGGCAGGCGCAGGCTCAGCACGGTGCCTTCGACATGCCAGGTGGCGCGCGAGTCCTGCCTGGCGGAGCGGACGTCCCAGACGCCCTCGCGCAGGTCGCCGACCGGCTGGTACTCCGCCGGCAGGAAGCGTCCGTCCAGCCGGTAGGAGCGGTTCGTGCTCATCCGCTGCAGCGTCCAGCCGCCGGGGGCGGCCGCGGGGAGGTCGGCGGCCTTCTGGCCGTCGAGCAGCAGCGGGTCGAGGTCGCGGCGGATGCTCGCCGTCGCGCGGTGGGCGCGCGGGTCCACCACGACGGCGACGTCCTCGCCGGCGCCACCGCCGCCCGGAAGCGCGAGCCCGCCGGGCACGACGTCGAAGCCGAGCCGGATCGGCGCAACCGGGGCCTTCTCGAGGCGGACGTCGACGTCGAGGTAGGAGGCGTCGTGGTCGACGGCGAGCTGCCGGACGCCCGTCCGGGCCTCCGCGAGCACCTGGGTGCCGACGGCCACGGGGTCCTCGGCGTGCAGACCGAACCACTGCTCGTTGGTGAGCGGGTCGTGCCAGACCGCCCCGCGCTCGCTGTTGACGACGGCGTGCCGTGGCAGCGTGTTCCACGTGAACTTGAACCACTCGTCGGCCCAGGAGAAGATCAGCGCGCCGCTTGCGCCGGCGTCGTGGGCGACGCGCACGAGCGCGGCGTCGGTGGCGAGCGCCTCCTGCTCGGAGTGCGCGCCCTGGTCGCGTCCGTCGGTGCCGACGTGCGCGGAGCCGAGCGACGAGGGCACGCCGACCTCGGTGATCATCAGCGGGATGTGCCTGAAGTGGGCGGCCAGGTCGGCCAGATAGCCCGCGTACGGGTCGCTGCGGCCGTGCAGCCTGTAGGCCTGGTAGGCGGGCTCGTGGCGCAGGAAGTCGGGGTAGTAGGGGTAGGCGTGGAAGCTCGCGAACGTCCCGCCCGGCCAGGCGGCCGAGGCCCGGACGTGGTTTGCGTCCACGCCGACGAGATCCTCCTGGGCCAGCGGCTCGTGCGGGTGGTGCAGCGGATCGGCGGTGGGCCAGTTGACGAACGCGATCGGGGCGCTGTCGCCCTTCGCGGCCTCGGCGGTTGCCAGCTCGTCCATGCGCGCAGCGATCCAGCGCTCGGTCGGGGTCGTCGAGGTGGCATCGGAGACGCTCGAGAAGAACCTGCCGTGAAAGTCCGGCGCGGCGGCGTTGAGCGTGTCCGACGCCTTGGTTGCGCGCCCGTCCCATTCGACGCCGATCACCCAGCCGGCGACCCAGCGCGAGACGTCGGCGCTCCAGCGGCCGCCCGCGCGCCCGCGCGCCGCGGGCCGGCGCAGCGTGCCGTGCACCGCGCGACTGGCCGCCCGCAGCTCCTGCGTGAAGGCGCGGGTGGGCCTGCGCGCGTAGAGGTTGCCGCTGCGAAGGTAGGACTCGTCGGGCAGGTACACGCCCTGCATCAGATACAGCGGCGCCGCCGGGTGCGCGCGGTTGTACGCGAGCAGCTCCTCGTACATCCGCGGCGGGTGGATCGTGTAGATGCGCAGGACGCGAACGCCGAGGCGGCCCATCTGCGCAAACCAGCGGCGATAGTCCGCGCGGCCGATCGCCAGCTCGCCGGGGCTGTGACCGGGCGTCGTGCTGCCGAGGTTGACGCCGGTCCAGAACGTG
Source organism: Solirubrobacteraceae bacterium (assembly GCA_034665465.1). Taxonomy (GTDB): domain Bacteria; phylum Actinomycetota; class Thermoleophilia; order Solirubrobacterales; family Solirubrobacteraceae; genus CADCVQ01. The sequence goes on along the minus strand of JAXDFS010000299.1, from coordinate 11,404 downwards.
ACGTCGCCGGAGACGGTGTGCAGCGCGAGCTTGCCGGCCCGAGGCTCGGCCACTGTCCTCAGCCCGCCGTGATCGACGGCGGCCGGCGCCCACGAGCCCCCCGGGGGCGGGGAGGTGAAGGCCGCCGGGTTCGCCGGCGATCGGGCGCCATGACCGCAGGCGCCGAGGCCCAGGACGAGGACGGCAGCGACGAGCGCGCGCAGGACGAGGGCCATGAGGCCCGTATCGGCCGCAACGGCCGCCGACCGTAGGCGGCGCTCGGGGTCGGCGCCGGGGCAGGCGCTCGTTCTCGCGCGAAAGGGGTATGCGTGGGTGATGTCATTCCCCGACCTGCGCGCACTGGACCGACGCCTGTTCAGAGCCGTCTCGCGGCGCAACGTCCGGTTCGGCCCCGCCATCCGGGCGCTGAGCAACCTCGCCGACCATTCGGTGCTGTGGGGGCTGATCGCCGCCGTGCTCGGCCGTTTCGGCGGGCGTCGCGGCCGCCGGGCCGCGCTGCGCGGGATCTCGTCGATCGCTGTCGCGTCGCTGATCACCAACCAGCCGGCCAAGCGCTACTTCCGCCGCGCGCGCCCGGGGCTGCGCGGGTTTCCGGACATCCGCCTGCCCACCAGGATCCCGGTATCGACGTCCTTCCCCTCGGGCCACACCGCGTCCGCCTTTGCGTTCGCGCTCAGCGCGGGCGCCGAGCTGCCGGCACCGGCGGTCGCGCCGCTGCTGGCGCTGGCGGGCACCGTCGGCTTCGCACGGGTCTACGTCGGCGCGCACTACCCCGGCGACGTCCTCGCCGGGGCCGTCATCGGCAGCGCCGTCGCGGCCGGCTCGACGCGCGTCTGGCCGCTGCCCGACGTCCCGCCGGGCGCGGCACCCCTCCAGGAGCCTGCCCTGGTCCCGGCGTGTCCGGACGGCGGGGGGCTGGCGCTCGTCGTCAACCCCGACGCCGGCAGCGAGCTCGATCCCGGCCGCCTGCGCGAGCGGCTCCCGCGCGCGAACGTCGTGCAGCGCGGCGACGACGAGGACCTGCTCGACTGCCTGCGCGCCGCGGCGAGCGAGGCCTCGGTCCTCGGGGTCGCGGGCGGCGACGGGTCGGCCAACGCGGCCATCCATGTCGCAGTCGAGACCGGCCTGCCGCTGCTCGTGCTGCCCGGCGGAACCCTCAACCACCTCTGCCGCGACCTCGGCCTCGACACCGTCGACGAGGCGCTCGCGGCGCTGGCCGGCGGCACCGCGATCCACGCCGACCTCGGCGAGATCGGGGACGAGCTGTTCGCCAACACGGCGAGCTTCGGCGGATACCCGGAGTTCGTGGCCGACCGCGAGCGCCTCGAGGGTCGCATCGGCAAGCTGGCCGCGACCGTCGTCGCCGGGCTGCGCGCGCTGCGCCACGCCGAGCCGTCCGAGCTCGAGATCGACGGCAGGCCGGTTCGCGCCTGGCTGATCTTCATCGGCAACTGCTGCTATCAGCCCGACGGCCCGGCACCGAGCGCGCGGGCGCGCCTGGACGACGGCCGCCTCGACGTGCGGCTGCTGGACGCCTCCCAGCCCTTCGCGCGGCTGCGCCTGCTGGTCGCGATCGTCCTCGGCCGGGCCCCGAGCAGCCCGGCCCTGCGCTGCTGGACGGCCGACGAGCTGCAGGTGCATTCGCTCGCCGGCCCGCTGCGCACCGCCCGCGACGGCGAGGTCTCCGATCACGAGACGCAGGGCTTCACCGTCCGCAAGCGCCCGCGCGCGGTGGTGCTCTACTCGAAGAACGTCAGGAACGCGAGCATCAGGTAGATGCCGATCAGCGCGGCGCCCTCGGGGATCGTCGCCTCGCCGTCGCCGGTGACCTGCCAGAGCACGAGCGCCGTGATCAGCAGGGCGCCGATGTAGACCGGCGCCAGCACGAACGTCAGCGGGGTGGCGAACAGCAGGCTGACGAGGACCAGCACGGGGAACAGGAACACCGCGATCTGCGCCACGGAGTTCTTCACGACCGAGACGGCGTCGTCCATCTTGCCCTTGGCCGCCAGCGAGATGCCGGCGAAGTTCTCCACCGCGTTGCCGGCGATGGCGACGATGACCAGCCCCGCGAAGGCCTTGGAGAGATGCAGCGCGTGGATCGCCGGGTTCAGCGCCGCGACGAACCAGTCCGAGATGAACGCGGCGCCGACCCCGGCGGCGGCAAGCAGGCCCAGCGCGCCGCGCAGGGACAGCGGCGGCGGCGCGTGCGGATCGCCGCCATCCGCGTCGCCGGCCTGCGCCTCGTCCGCGCCGCTCTCGCCGCGCTCGTCCGCGCGCAGGTAGGAGTACAGCCAGGTGAAGTACACGCCGAGCAGCACGACCGCGCCGGCGGCCGAGATCGCGACCTTGTGAGCGGAGGCGCGGTCGTGGGTCGACACCGAGACGCCCAACAGCACGATGATGAAGACCGCCAAGAGCATCAACGTGGCGGTGTCGTTGGGCAGGCGCCGCTCGAAGCGCATCACCCCGTCCGGGCTGGCACGCGCGCCCGCGACGATCACCATGCCCATCACCAGCAGCGCGTTGGCGAACAGCGATCCCAGCAGCGACGTCTGCGCGACCACGATGTCCCCGGCGTTCAGGGCGAAGATGACGACGAACAGCTCGGGCAGGTTGCCGAGCGTGCTCTGCAGCACCCCGGTCACGCCGGGGCCGAAGTGCGCGCCAAGGGCGTCGGTGCCGAGGGCGACCATCCACGCGAGCCCGCCCAGCGCGACGGTCACGACCGGGAAGACCGCGAGGCCCGAGACCCCCGCGTAGTGCATCGCGCCGCCGGCGACCGAGAGGGCCCCGATCGCGATCAGGGCGGTGCGCTGGCGGGCTGTGAACGCAGCGAGCATGTGCGGCGCCCGGAGGCTACCCGGGGTCAGCGCGCGTGACCCGCGGGGATGCGGCCGGGCGCTACGGGGTACCTCGATGGCGTTGTCGCACGCCCGCGACGCCTCCCGCGGCGTCGGGATCACCAGGAGGAGAACACCATGCCCGCTGCTCTGCTGCTCGCGCCACCGATGGCCGCTCTCGGGATGGGCCTGCTCGGCCTTATCATCCTGATCATCATCATCGTGATCGTGGTCACACGAATCCTCTAGCGCGGGTGAACCGCCGCGCCCTGCTGCTCGCCGCCTCGCTGCTGACGCTGCTGCCGGCGGACGCCCTGGCCCGTGCGGGCGGCGGGTCACACAGCTTCCGCGCGCCCTCCGGCGGCGGCCGCGGGCGCGGCTTCGGCGGCGGGGGCGGTCACTTCTTCTTCTTCGGTGGCGGTGGCGGCGGCCTGCTGCTGCTGATCCTGATCGTCGTGGCCGTGCTGTTTCTCATGTCGCGCTCGCGCCGGCGCCAGTAGTGGACGTGGCCGGACGTTCTGCGAGGTTTTGCCGGATGCCCGGCCGTGATCTGACGGTCGACGGTGATCCGGTGTGCGTGCCGCTGGCACGTACCCGGTCGCCGGCGGCCGTCAGGCACGGATCGGGCGCCGGGAAAACCCGCAGAACTTGCGGACGCGTCCACTAGATGGGGCTGCGCTCCCTGCTGAAGGGGCGCGGGCGGTCGCGGCCCGACCGCGACACCGCGGTGCGCCTGGCGGCCGTCGAGGCCGCCGAGGACGATCCGCTCTTCGCCTCCGAGCTCGTGCGCGAGCGTGCCGCGGCACTGTTCGTCGCGATCCAGCAGGCTTGGAGCGTGGACGACGTCGCCGCCCTGCGCCGCCTGGTGGGCCCCGAGCTCATGGTCGAGTGGGAGGCCCGGCTCGCCGACTTCAGGCGCAAGGGCTGGCGCAACCGCGTCGACGTGCTCGACGGCCCGCAGGTGCGCTACGTCGGCGTGACCAACCGCGCCGGCGACGCCGAGGACCGCGCGGTCGTGCAGCTGACGGCCAAGCTGCGCGACGTCGTCGTGGACCGTCGCGGACGCGAGCTGCCCAGCGACGAGGGCGAGGTCGCGCGCGTCAGCGAATACTGGACGCTCGGCAAGCGCGGCGGCGAGTGGATCGTCGTCTCGATCGAGCAGGACCGCGAGGGCGCCCATCACCTGTCCGCGCCGCTGATCGCCGCGCCGGAGAGCGACCGGGCGCGGCTACGGGCGGAGGCGGTGATGGAGATCGGCTCGGCCGACGGCGTACGGTCCGAAGAGGTCGCCGAGCTGCTGTCGCCGGGATTCTCCGGCGACGCCCGTGCGGCGGCGCTGGACCTCTCGCTCGTCGACGGCCGCTTCGCTCCCGACGTCCTGGCGACCGCGATCGGCGAGGTCGTCGAGGCCTGGGGCCAGGCCGTCGACGGATCCGACGAACCGCTGGCGAGCCTCACGACGCAGCGCGGCCTGGAGGCGCTGCTGTACCCGACGGCCTCGCGCCACGACCGCCTTGTCATCCGCGGCCAGGCGATCGAGGCGAGCACGATCGTCGACGTCACGCCGGGGCCCCCGCCGCAGGTGCGCCTGCAGCTCGACGTCACCGGCGTGCAGTACGTCGAGGACCGCAACACCACCGAGGTCCTGGCCGGCAGCAAGCGGCGGCCGAGCACGACCCGTCAGGTCTGGACACTGCGCCTGACCGACGACCCGCGGCGGCCGTGGATCGTCGTGGACGCCGCGGGCGTCATCCCGCGCTGAGTGCTCGGTCGTGACGGACGGGCCTCAGGTGTCCTGCGTGTAGGTGTGCGTGACCCGCCGGGTTCCCCGCGTGCAGACGACCTTCGCGTCGAACTGGATCGCGATGCCCTCGCGATGCTCGCTGCAACGGTAGTGGTGCACCTGTGCGCGGCATCTCCCCGAGACGCCGCCCGCATGTACGCGACAGCGGTAGTAGTCGCGCACGATCTGGCGTCCGATGGTGCAGCTGACGTTCCTGACCTTCAGCGAGGTCACGTAGGTCGGGCCGAGGCGACGCGCGTCATGGGTGAGGTCGCAGGTCTTCGTCGTCGCTGCCACCGCCGGCTGCGGCGCCAGAGGCAGCGGCGAGAGGATCGCCACGGCGACGCACGCGAGCGCTACCGCCGCGGTGACTGAGCCGGTCATACTCACGAGCGTGGCACATGTGCGCTCGCTCGTGGCGGCCGGCGCGCTGGCGCTCGCGATCCTCGGCGCTCCGGCGACGGCGTGGGGCGGCTGTGGCGGAGTACAGGTCGCGGCGCCGCATCATCACCGCAGCACCGGCCTGCCGCCGCTCGCCGTCGGAGACTCGACGATGCTGCTGGCGCTGCCGAACCTCGCCGCTCGGGGGTTCGCGGTCAACGCCCACGGCTGCCGGCAGTTCCCCGAGGCGCGGGCACTGCTGGCGAGGCTCGCGCGTGCGCACCGCCTGCCGCACCTCGTCCTGATCGCGCTCGGGGCCGACGGGAACGTGGAGCCCGGTGACGTGAGCGCGACCCTGCGCATACTCGGCCCCGGCAGAGTGCTCGTGCTCCTGACCCCGCGTGAGCTCGGCGGCGGTTCGGGAGGTGACGCCGACACCGTGCGGCGCGCCGCACGCGCGCACCCCGGCCGCGTGCACCTGCTCGACTGGGTCGCCGTCAGCGCTGGGCATGGAGCCTGGTTTCAGCCCGATGGCGTGCATCTCACCTTCGCCGGCGCGCGCGCCTTCGCGCGCCTGCTCGCCCAGGCGCTGCCGCTCACGCGCACGCCACCGCCCTCGATCACGCTCGGCGCCGGCGCCGGGACCCGCGTGCAGGTGCGCCTGGACCCGACGTCGCGCTGGCGCGTGATCTCGCGCGCCCGCGACCGGGCCGTCGTGCGCACGCCCGGCCGCTGCGGCTATCGCTTCACCCTGTCGGCGACCGCGCTCCCGCCTGCGCCAGGCACGACGATCGATGCGCTGCTCGCCACGCTGACGCCCGGCGGGGCCACGGTCGGTCACCGCGCGAGCGCCGCCGGCAGCGCCGCGGGCCGGGCGCAATGGCGCACGTGGCGCGAGGCCGGCTCCACGCTGCTCGGCGGGGCCTGGGCGGCAGGCCGCGCCGACGGCGGGTTCCTGGTTCTCAGCGCCCAGGGCGTCGTTGCGCGGCGCTGCCCTGCCGGCCCGCAGTCGCCGCTGTTCGCCGTCCTGGCCGGCGCACGCCCGTCGCCGTAGCGCGGTTCCGACCACAAAGTCTGCGTCAGCCAACGCTAAGCGTTGGTCGCCGTTGTGCTCGTCGCTGGCGGTCAGATCACGGGCTCGCGAGAGTTCCCGTTCGCGGAAGGAGCTGCTCTGTCGCGCCGCACCCGGCTGCTCCATTGCATGGATATGAGCAGTCAACCGCGTCGCTCCGACCGCGGCGCGTCGACACCTGCCTGGTTTCGACGCCCTCGGGGGTACCATCGTTCGCACATGCAGACGCCGGCACAGATCGACTTCTTCGCGCGCTGGAACGCGGCCGTGCGCCGCGCCGACCTCGCCGCCGATCGGGAGCAGACGATGGCGGAACGCTTTGAAGCAGCAGCTCGACTCAGCGCCCTGGCAAGCGAGCTACGTGACCAGGGCGAAGTCGCGCGCGATGTTCGATCCACGTGATCTGATCGCCGCGCTCGACGCCGCCCGTATCGAGTACGTCGTCATCGGCGGGTTCGCCGTCGCCGCCCACGGCTACGTTCGGGCGACGAAGGATCTCGACATCGTCCCGTCGCCAGCGCCCGACAACCTCGAACGCCTCGCTGGTCTGCTGCGAGATCTCGATGCGGAGCTGTACGGCACCGGAGATTTCGACGCCGGCGAGTTCCCGTTCGATCCGCTCGACCCCAAGCAACTGGCAGCAGGCGGCAACTTCCTCCTGCAGACGCGCTTGGGGCGACTCGACATGATGCAGTGGGTCCCTGGCATCGATGTCGAGCCCGCGTACGAGCACCTCAGCGCGTCCGCGACCTCGATCATGGTCTGGGGCCATCCGATCTCGGTCTGCTCCAAGGACGACCTCATCACTATGAAGCGAACCGCCGGTCGCCAGCAGGACCTCGACGACCTCAGCCATCTCGGCGGCTAGCCCCGAGGTCGCGGCTGCGACTCGGCCCGCCACGCACTCGGGCCCTCCGCTGCCCCTTTGGACGACGAGCAGCAGTCCTGTCCTGCAGCAGCGCGGTGTTGCCGACCCTACGTCCGGATCAGGGGACTCGGGAATCGCGCCTGCTCTTCGCAGCGCAGCCAGCACTCGGCCGGCGACTTCCTTGCTCGCCAAGTGCGGATCTTCCGAGAGATCGCGGACGCTGCAAAGCCAGCCGAATCCTTCCCACCTGTCGTCGACGTGCTTTTGCCAGGTGAAGAGCGACAGGCTGCAGACCTGCATCCAGGACGCCGACCGCGACAGCGACGAGGAGCTCGCGACGTTCTTCCGCAAGGCGCAGGCCGACAGCCGCAAGGGCGCCGAGCAGGGCAAGCAGCTGCTGGAGTCCCGCCTGTAGCAGCGCTCAGCCGGGCGGGCGCAGCATCCGTTCCAGCAGCCGCGTCTCGCCCGGCCAGGCGGCGAGCAGCACGTCGCGCGGGATCGCCCGCGCCGCATAGCGCAGCAGCAGCACGACCGCGACGACGTCGTCCAGCGGCCCGATGACCGGCAGGAACTCGGGCAGCAGGTCGATCGGCGACAGCACCCAGACGATCGCGATCAGCAGCGCCACCTTCGCGCGGCGCGGCACGGCCGGGTCGCGGCGCAGCCTGCGGGCGGTGGTCACGCAGGCCGGAAGGAACTCCGCGGCGTCGCGCAGCAGCCCCGGCGGCAGGCGCCGGGCCAGCAGCACCATGGCGACCCACGAGCAGACCCACAGGGCCAGCGCGATGACTGCGATCTGGACGAGTGCGTGCACGAGATGCCGGCGATCGATGCTAGATGGTGTCGATCGGGCGGCTCCCCGTTCGTCTGATGGGCGACCATGAAACGAAGGAGGAACCCATGAAGTACATGCTGCTGATCCACCAGGGCACGACCCCGGTCCCGCCGTCGGACGAGTGGGAGGCCCTCTCCGACGAGGAGAAGGGCGCGGTCTACGCGGCGTACAGGTCGATCAACGAGACACCCGGCGTCAGCCCCGGCATGGGACTGCAACCGCCCGAGACAGCGACGACGGTCCGCGTGCAGGACGGCAGCACGCTGATCACCGACGGCCCGTTCGCGGAGACGAAGGAGTCGATCGGCGGCTACCTGCTCTTCGAGGCCGACGACCTCGACGCCGCGATCGAGCTGGCCGCGCGGATCCCGGCGGCGAGCATGGGCGGCGCCATCGAGGTCCGCCCGATCGCGGAGTGGTAGCGATCCTCGAGCAGGCCTTCCGCGAGCACTGGGGCTACGTCCTCGCAGCCCTGATCGGCTTCCTCGGCGACTTCGACCTCGCCGAGGAGGCCGCGCAGGAGGCCTTCGCGGTCGCGGCCCAGCGCTGGCCGCGCGACGGCGTCCCGTCCAGTCCGGGGGCCTGGCTTGTGACGACGGCGCGCAATCGCGCGATCGACCGCCTTCGCCGCGATCGCACGCTGGCGGCGAAGACCCGGTTGCTCGAGATCCCCGAGGTTGCCCAGGAGCCCATGGAGCCGACGACGTTTGCAGACGAGCGCCTGGAGCTGATCTTCACGTGCTGCCATCCCGCACTGGCCACCGAGGCGCAGGTCGCGCTCACCCTGCGCACGCTCGGCGGCCTGAGCACCGGCGAGATCGCGCGTGCGTTCCTGGTCGCCGAGCCGGCCATGGCGCAGCGGCTGGTGCGTGCCAAGCGCAAGATCAAGGCGGCCGCGATCCCGTTTCGGGTCCCGCCCGACCACCTGCTGCCCGACCGGCTGTACGCGGTGCTGGCGGTCGTCTACCTCATCTTCAACGAGGGCTACGGCGGTCGCGGCGAGCTGGCCGCCGAGGCGCTGGCGCTCGGGCGCGCGCTCGCCGAGCTGATGCCCGACGAGCCCGAGGTGCACGGCCTGCTGGCGATGATGGCGCTCCACGACGCGCGCCGCGCGGCGCGCTTCGACGACGGCGAGCTCGTGCTGCTCGCAGACCAGGACCGCTCGCGCTGGGACGCTGCGCAGATCGCCACCGGGCGCGCCGTGCTCGAACGGGCCCTCGCCCTGCACGGCAGCCGGCAGGGCCGGTCCGGCCCGTACGTGCTGCAGGCCGCCATCGCGTCCCTGCATGCCGGCGAGCCGCGCGACTGGCCGCAGATCGCCGCCCTCTACGGCGAGCTCGCGAGCGTGACCGGCTCGCCGGTCGTCGAGCTCAACCGCGCGGTCGCGGTCGCCGAGGCGGAGGGGCCCGAGGCCGGGCTGCGCATCGCCGACAGCCTCGCGCTCGGCGACTACCGCTACCTGCACGCGACGCGCGGCGAGCTGCTGCGCCGGCTCGGCCGCGACGGCGAGGCGCGCGCGGCCTTCGAACGGGCGCTGGCGCTCGCCCACGACGACGCCGAGCGGCGCCTGCTCCAGCGGCGACTTGCGGCACTCGCCGATCCCCGGTAACACTGAACGTGATTCACCGGTGAGCTGAGGCAGCTAGGGTGAGTGAGTCGATTGGATGGACGCGGCATCGATAAGGGCTCGTCGCGGCCGTCATGGAGGAGTTGTGGCCGGCTCAACGTCAGGTGATCGTCACGAGGACCCGCTCTTCGCGGCCGTGCTGATCGTCGATGACAATGCGGCCAAGCGTCTTGCCCTGCGGGCGATGCTCACGCCGCTGGGCCATCCCGTCGTCGAGGCCGAATCGGGTCCCGATGCGCTGCGCGCCGTGCTGCGCCAGGACTTCGCGGTGATCCTGATGGACGTGCGGATGCCGACCATGGACGGCTTCGAGACGGCCAAGCTGATCCGGCAACGCAGCCGTTCTGCGCTGACGCCCTTCATCTTCGTCACGGCGTTCGGGAGCGACGACGCCGAGAAGATCGCGGCGTACGAGAGCGGCGCCGTGGACTTTCTCTTCACCCCGGTGCACGGCGAGGTCCTGCGTGGCAAGGTCTCGGCCTTCGTCGATCTGTTCCTCCAGACGCAGGAGCTGCAGCGCTCACTCAAATCGGTCACGGAGCTGCATGCCGCGCTGCGCGAGAGTGAGGTCAGGGCGGGGGCGGTGCTGCAGAACGTGGCTGAAGGGATCGTCACCGCAGGGGCGATGGGCCGCATCGAATCGTTCAACCGCTCGGCGCAGCGACTGTTCGGCTATTCGGAGGAGGAGGTCATCGGAGAGCCCCTCGAGCTGCTCGTCGCGCCCAGCCATCACGACGAGTTCTCCGACGTCGCCCGGGCCAGATGGAGCCTGCTGACGGCCGATGGCTTTCCGGCGGAGCCGACCGAGACAGTGGGCTGTCGCAAGGACGGGTCGTGTTTTGCGATGGAGCTCGACATGAGCCAGATGCAGATCGGCGAGCGGACGTTCACGATCGGCTGCGTGCGCGACGTCTCCGGGCGCAAGGCGTACACCGAGGCGCTCGAGCAGCGGCTGCTTCACGACGATCTCACCGGCCTGCCGAACCGCACGCTGTTCGGCGATCGCATGGAGCAGGCGATCGCGTCCGCAGGGCGTACAGGGGTGAGATGCGCTGTGCTGGTCGTCAATCTCGACGGGTTCCGGGAGCTCAACGAGCGCCTCGGGCGCGAGCGCGGCGACGCGATCCTGGGCGCGGTCGGCGAACGCCTGCGGAGCCTGATGGGCACTTCGGACACGGTGGCGCGCCTGCGCGGCGACGAGTTCGGCGTCCTGCCGGCGAACGCCGCCGACGAGGCGACGGCCGCGACGATCGCATGGAAGATCCGCGAGAGCTTCGAGCAGCCGTTTCTCCTCGGCGGCGAGCCCCTCGACGTCCGAGCCAGCATCGGAATCGCGTTCTTCCCGCAGCACGGCGACTCGACCACCGGCCTGCTGCGCCGCGCCGGTCTCGCGCTCCATCAGGCCAAGCGCTCCGGGATCGGGCTGGCGATCTTCGCATCGGAGCCCGACGACCAGGCGACGCGCTGGCTGACGCTGCTCGGTGAGCTTCGCGCGGGCATCCCGCGAGGTGAGCTGGTCCTGCACTTTCAGCCGAAGATCGACCTCACGGCGGGGCAGCGGACGGTCGGGGTCGAGGCGCTCGTGCGCTGGCAACACCCCGAGCACGGGCTCCTGCTGCCGGGCCGGTTCATGGCCCAGGCGGAGCGCAGCGAGCTCATCGAGCGGTTGACGCGATGGGTCCTCGACGAGGCTCTGCGCCAACAGCGGGCGTGGACCGACGCGGGTCTCGATCTCACGATGGCGGTCAACATCTCGGCCCGCAACCTCATCCGGTCGGGCTCGCTTCCCGCCACGGTCGCCGAGCTCACCGAGAGCTGGAACGTCACGCCCGACCGCCTCATCCTGGAGCTCACGGAGATCGCGGTCGTCGACGCCGACGCACCCGACGCCCTGGCGCTGTTGCACACGATGGGCGAGCGCCTCTCGATCGACGACTTCGGCACCGGGCACTCGTCGCTCGTGTACCTGCAGCAGCTGCCGGTCGACGAGCTCAA
>JAXDFS010000298.1:0-2934 GCA_034665465.1 Solirubrobacteraceae bacterium | reverse complement strand
CCGCGCTTGCCGAACTTCCCGAAGCCGGAGAAGTCGCGGCGGATCTGCGTCGGGTTGACGTGCGTGTAGTCGCTCAGCTCGCGGGAGGAGATCGTCTCCTTGCCCATCTTCTTGGCCTGCGTGAGGACCTGGAGGTAGCGCGACAGGCGCGCGGCCACGCCGAGCGAGAGCCGTTCGCCCCCGCCGATCACGCCGTCGCGTGCGACCGCCGAGTCCACCTGGGGTGCAGCTCGATCGCCGGACGTCATCGACGGTTGACTCTATCCAGTAGTGCCCGGAGGGCGGGTTCGTCCACGAAGAAGTCGAAGAGCTCCGCGCCGTCGAGCGCGACGACGGGGATGCGCTCGAGGTAGGCGGCGTGCAGTGCGTCGTCGGTCGTGATGTCGATCTCGGTGAACGGTGCGCCGACGCGCTGCAGCGCCGCACGCGCGTCGTCGCAGAGGTGGCAGCCCGGCCGCCCGTAGAGGACGAGCCCGGGCGTCACGCGAGCGCGCGCTCGCCGGACGCGTAGGCGTCGAGCGCGAGGTAGTGCGGATACGCCAGCGCCTCGGCGTAGCGGCCGGCCGACGCGATCATCGCGGCGTTGTCGGTGCACAGCTCGCGCGGCGGGATGCCGATCGCGACGCCGAGCCCGGCCAGCCGCTCGCGCAGCGGGCCGTTGGCCGCGACGCCGCCGCCGATCGCCAGGCGATCGAGGCCCGTCTGGGCCAGCGCGCGCTCGCAGCGCTCGGCGAGCGCCTCGACGATCGCGTGCTGGTAGCCGGCGGCGAGGTCCGCCGCCCGGCCGGCGGCCTCGACCTCGCCGAGGTCGCGCACGCGGTACAGCAGCGACGTCTTGACGCCCGCGAACGAGAAGTCCAGCCCTGCGACGTTGCGCGCGACCGGGAAGGCGAACTGCGCCGGGTCGCCGTCACGGGCCAGGCGCTCGAGCGCCGGGCCGCCCGGAAACGGCAGCCCGAGCAGCCGCGCGCCCTTGTCGAACGCCTCGCCGGCAGCGTCGTCGAGCGTGCGCCCGAGCACTGCGAAGGTCGCGTGATCCTCGACGCGCGCGAGCAGCGTGTGCCCGCCGCTGGCGATGAGGCACAGAAACGGCGGCTCCATCACGGCCTCGGGCCGCGCCGCGACGCGCAGGAAGTTCGCTGCGACGTGACCCTGAAGGTGGTCGACCGCCGCGAGCGGGAGCCCGCGCGCGGCGGCCAGCCCCTTCGCCGTCGCCACGCCGACCAGCAGCGCCCCGACGAGCCCCGGCCCCTGGGTCACGGCCACCAGGTCGATGTCGTCCAGCGTCGCATCGGCCTGGCGCAGCGCGTCGTCGACGGCGGCGTTGACGAGCTCGAGGTGGTGGCGCGAGGCGATCTCCGGCACCACGCCGCCGTAGGCGTCGTGGATGCCCTGGGAGGAGATGACGTTCGAGCGCACGTCGCCGTCGCCGGTGACGACGGCGGCGCAGGTGTCGTCGCAGCTGGTCTCGAGGCCGAGGATCAGCGTCATGGGTCTAGTGGGGCGTCCACTACGCCGGCGACGCGTTGGGCACGTCGTCGAAGCTCCCCGACATCGTCGACTGGGTGCGCCACATGACGACCGCGTCCTCGCCGTTGTCCTGGTAGTAGCGCCGGCGGCGCCCGGCGGCGCGGAAGCCGAAGCGCTCGTAGAGGTCGATCGCCCCCTGGTTGGACTCGCGCACCTCCAGCGTGAAGCGCGCGTCGTGGGCGTCGATGCGCCGGAAGAGGTCGGCCAGCATCGCCGTCGCGATCCCGGCGCGCCGGTGATCGGGGTCGACGGCGACGTTCATGATGTGCCAGACCGTGTCGTAGCGCGAGCAGACGAGATAGCCGAGCATGTCGCCGCCGCGCATCGCCGCCAGGCAGACGCCGGCCGGCTTGGAGAGCTCGAGGACGAACATCGCCAGCGACCAGGGCGTCGGGAAGGCGCGCCGCTCGATCGCGATGAGCTGTGGCAGGTCGGCGTACGTCAGACGGCGGATGTCGAGCGCGTCAGCGGTCATCGGTCGGGGCGGTTGCGGGTGCGGGCGGCGTCGGGCTGGCGCAGGTAGTCGGGGACGAGGAGGTCGCGGGCCGTCGCCTGCGGGGCCTGCAGCGCGAGCCGGCAGATCGTCTCCGCGCGCACGCCGTGCAGCGGCGATCGGTCGGGTGCGATCTGTGCTCCGCCACCTTCCAGGTCAGCACGGAAGCGTAGCGCGCCGTCCCCCACCGCCAGCCACGTTCCGGGGCCGTCGCGCAGCCGGCCGGCGAGCGCGGCGGGCGCCACGGCGACCGGGTCCAGGACCGGCTCGCCGTCACGCCAGCCGGCGGCGAAGACCTCCGCCCTGCGGGCGTCGATGACCGCCAGGACGCCGGTCCCGGCCGGCGCCTCGGGCTCGGCTGCGGCGGCGAGCGCGCGCAGCGTCGAGATTCCCATGAGCGGGGCGCCGGTCGCCTGGGCGAGCGCCCGCGCGGTCGCGACGCCGATCCGCAACCCGGTGAAGGTGCCCGGCCCGAGCCCGACGGCGATCAGCTCGACGGCGGCGAATGCGATGCCGGCCTCCTCGAGCAGCTCGGACGCGAGCGCCAGCAGCTGGGCCGCGTGGCCCGGGCGCTCGCCGGCGGCGGGCTCGTGGCGGCGCTCGGCTGCCGCGCCGGTCGCGGCGTCCAGCAGAGCGACCGCGGTCGCCTGCGTGGCCGTGTCGAAGCCGAGGACGATCACGGCTCGAGCGTCACGAGGCGATGGTCGCCGCCGCGGTGCTCCAGGCGCACGCGCGCGGCGACGCGCTCGGGCTCCAGGCCGACGGGCGCTCCGACCTCGGGCCATTCGACGAACGCGATCCGGTCGGGCGCGAGCTCGTCGGCGAGCAGCGCCGGGTCCTCCGCGCCGAGATCGCCGAGCCGGTAGAGGTCCAGGTGGGAGATCGGCACCGCCGCGTCGTAGCGGCGAGCG
>JAXDFS010000297.1:0-4622 GCA_034665465.1 Solirubrobacteraceae bacterium | reverse complement strand
GCCGAGGCCCGGACCGCGGCCAAGCGGATGGCGGCCAAGCTCGAGCGTGCGGAGGCGACGGTCGGCACGCTGCGCGACGAGCGCCGCGAGCTGCGGGTCGCCGCCGACCGCCTGGCCGACGAGCTCGTGGCGGCGCAGCGCCTGCTCGAGCGCGCGCGCGCCGAGGCGCGCCGTGTGGCCGGCGTCGTGGCCGCGCGCGAGCAGCCGGCACAGGCCGCCGAGCTCGTCGCCGCGCGGGCCGACGCCGCCCGCGAGCGGCGGGCCGCGGCCGAGGCCGAGCTGCGGGCCGCGCGCGCCGAGCGCGAGCTGCGCGAGACGGTCGCCGCGATCCACGGCGAGGCGCGCAGGCTCACGCGGGCCGAGCTCGACGAGCTGCGCGCGCGCGGCCCGGCAGGGCCCGCCGTGATGGCGCAGGCGCTCGAGGCGCTCGCCGCCGCACGCCGGTGCAACAACCCGGCGCGCATGAGCGACGCGCTGCGGCGCGTCGCGCAGGCAGCGGTGGCCTGGCAGGAGCGGATCCGGTAGCGGTTGCGCTCCTGCCGGCGGGCCCGCCGGACCGGCGCGTTGCGTTCGCGGCCGGTGCGCCGTTCAGGCCTGCTCGACGACGAGCAGCGTGTTGGCGTCGGGGTCGCGAAACCAGAACATCGGCGGGACCGGCGCGCCCATGCGCATGACCTCGGCATCGACGTCGACGCCGGCGGCCAGCAGGTCGGCGTGGGTGGCTTCGATGTCGCCGGTGGAGAGGCTGATGCCCGTCTGGACGCCGACCGGGTCGCCCTCCCGCGGCGGCGCGAGCGCGATGCCGGTCGTGCCGCTCGGCGGATAGACCTCGACCCACCGGTAGTCGCCGCCGAACGGGACGTCGGTGCGCTTCTCGAAGCCGAGCGTCTCGACGTAGAACTCGATCGAGCGGTCCTGGTCGGACGAGGGGATCATGACGAGGTTGATGGTGTCGATGCGGGCTGTGGTGGCGGGCATGTCGTCCTCCTTGGATGGGATGTCTGGCATTGAGACCGGCGGCGGCACGCAAACTCATCGCTCGCCGGCGAACTGCCCCTCCCACACGCGACTCTCAGCTGTTCCTCGCGGTCGTCTTACGGGCGGGTGGTTGCGTAGGCGACCAACGAAAGGAGTCATACGTGGACAAGCAGAGAAGTCGCGTGCTGATGTGCGCCGGGGCTGCGGCGTGCCTGATCGCCGGCGGCGCGCTGAGCGGTTCGCTCGGGATCGCCGGGGCCGCGTCGTCGTCGTCGACGACGATCAAGAGCAGCGGCACGTTCAAGTCCAACGAGGAGTCCTCCCACGAGGCCGGGGAGAGCGCTGCGCGCGAGGCCGCGGAGAACAACGGGACGGCCGGCTTCGGCCACGGCCACGGCCCCGGCGGAGAGCACGGCGGGCCCGGTCCGGGCCACTTCAACGAGGACCCCGCGCACGAGGCTGCCGAGAGCCCTGCACGCGAGGCCGAGGAGGCCGCTCAGGGCGCCGGCACAGCCGCCCCGCAGCCCGCACCGGCCGCGTCCGGCAGCAGCGCCAACTAGGCGGCCCGGCCGGCGCTCCGGGCTGGTGATGCGCCGCGACGCACTGCCGGCCCGGGGCCGCCGGGGAGCGCCGGTGCCCTGCGTGCGGGCAAGGCGCGGCGGGGCCGGCGCTCAGGTGACCGAGCCGACAGCCGCGCCGATGCCCGCCGTGACCGCCATCGCCACGGCGCCCCAGACGACGACCCGGATCGTCGCGCGCAGGCGCGGCGCGCCGCCGAGCCGCGCGCCGAGGTCGCCGAGCAGCGCGAGCGCGGCGAACGTGACGGCCACCGTCGCGCCGGCTCGCGCCGGTGCAGGCGTGACGGCGACGGCGATCAGCGGCAGCGCGGCTCCCGCGGAGAAGGACAGCGCCGAGGTCCAGGCGGCCTGCAGCGGCCGGGCGAGGTGCGACTGGTCGAGGCCCAGCTCGTCGCGGGCGTGCGCCGCCAGCGCCCCGCGGCGCGACAGGGCCAGCGCCACCTCGCCCGCCAGAGCCGGCTCCAGGCCGCGCCGCTCGTAGATCCCGGCGAGCTCCTCGAGCTCGCCCTCGGGGTCGCGCTGCAGCCCGCGCTCCTCAAGGCGGATGTCGGCCTCCTCGGCGTCGCGCTGTGAGCTGACCGACACGTACTCCCCGGCCGCCATCGACAGCGCCCCCGCGACCAGCCCGGCGATCCCCGCGGTCACGATCGCCGCGCCCGAGGCGCCCGAAGCGGCCACGCCCAGCACGAGGCTCGCCGTCGAGAGGATGCCGTCGTTGGCTCCGAGCACGGCGGCGCGCAGCCAGTTGGTGCGGTGGCTGAGGTGGATCTCCGAGGCTGTCACCGGTGCCTGCATCGCCGCACCGACGGTACTCCGGGGCGATACTTCGCCCCTCCGCCCGAGACCGAACCGAGGAGCCCCATGAGCACGACGACACCCCTCGTCACCGGCGCCGACTTCATCTGCATGCCGACCAAGGACTTCCCCGTGGCGAAGGAGTTCTACGGGACCACGCTGGGCCTGGCGTGCAGCGCCGAGTACGACCGCATCCCGGGGGCCGAGTTCGAGACCGGCAACCTGACCCTGCAGGTGCTCGACGTCACCGCGATCGGCCGCACGTTCGCGCCGCACCCGTACCCGCTGGCACTACACGTCGAGGACGTGGCGGCCGCGCGCGAGCAGCTCGAGGCCCAGGGGGTCACGTTCGTCGCCGACACGATCGACTCCGGTGTCTGCCACATGGCCATCTTCGAGGACCCCGACGGCAACATGCTGATGTTCCACCACCGCTACGCCCCCAAGAGCGCGGACTGACCCGGCGCCCGGAACGCGGGCGCGGCGCTCAGCTCGCGTCGCGCAGCGCCACGGCCGTCGAGACCGACACGATCTCGGTCACGCGCAGCCCGAACTCCTCGTCGACGACCACGACCTCGCCGCGGGCGATCGGGCGGCCGTTGACGAGCAGGTCCACGGGCTCGCCCGCGAGCCGGTTGAGCGACACGATCGAGCCCGGGCCGAGCGCGAGCGTCTCGCCGATCGTCATGGTCGTGCGGCCGATCTCGACGGCGAGCTCGACGGGCACGTCATGCAGGCGCTGAAGGTCGTCTTGCATCGGTGTCTCCTATTGCACGGCGACGTCGGTGAACAGCACGTCCTCGACGCGGACGTCGGTGCGCTGGGTGATCGCGGCGATGATGCGCTTCTTGAGGCGCTCGCGGCCGGCGCGGTCGATGAGGTCGCTGCCGGCGCGGTCGGTGAGCGTGTCGGTGACGATGTCGCGCACGACGGCCTCCTGCGGCAGCGGCCCGAAGCCCTCGGGCGGCTTGACGGCCTCCTTGTTGGCGGCGGCGTCGGCGATGCTGTGGTCCTTGTGCGACAGCACGAGCCCGACGCCGAGCTTGGCGAAGCGGCCTCCCGAGAGGTTCACGAGGAACTCCTTGGGCAGCACGTAGACGGTGCCGTCGATCTTTGCCTTCGCCTCGGCCGCCGGCTTGGCGATGACGAACTTGTAGACGCCGCCGAGGGCGATCAGCAGTACCACCGGGATGACGAATTTGAGTTTGGAGGCCATGGGTCAGGGTCCGTCCGTGGAGTTCGGGGGAGCGGCGTTCAGGCGCACGAGGACGATCTCGACGCGTCTGTTGCGTGATCGGCCGGCGTCGCTGGAATTGGAGGCGATCGGACGCTCGGCGGCCAGTCCCGCCGCCTGCAGGCGGCGCGGTGCCACCCCCAGGCCGATGAAGAAGCGCACGACCTGTGTCGAGCGGGCGGTCGACAGCTCCCAGTTCGTCGGGAAGCGGGAGCTGGCGATCGGGCGGTTGTCCGTATGTCCCTCCACGACGATCGGGTGGCGCACCTCGGTGACCAGCAGGCGCCCGATCGCGGTCAGCAGGCCCGTCGAGGCAGGCTCGAGCTGCGCGCGGCCGCTGGCGAAGAGCACGCGGTCGGTCAGCAGGCGGATGACGAGGCCGCGGTGCGCGACGGTGGTCTCCAGCTTGTTCTGCAGGCCGTGCTCCTGCGCATAGGCATCGATCTTGCGCTTGAGCTCGCGGAAGTCCTCCTCCTCGTGGGCGGCGGCGTTGCTGGAGGACGGCGCCGCCGCGGCGCCGGCGCTCCCGCTCGTCGTCGACTCGGGCTTGATCAGCGGCTGGATCGCGGGCAGCGGCGGCTCGGGCGTGGACTTCTCCGTCTTGTCCGTCGCGCCGGTCTGCTGCAGCGACGCGCCGCCGGTGACGATCTTGCCCGAGAAGGCCTCAGACAGCGACTTGGACAGCAGCGCGAACTTGACCGTGTTCACCGAGGAGATCGCGAACAGCACCATGAACAGCGTCATGAGCAGCGTGATCATGTCGGCGTAGGTCAGCAGCCAGCGCTCCTCGCTCTCGTGCTCGACCTCGTGGTGCGAGGCGCGCTGGCGGCCGTTGCGCCGGGCGGCCATCGGCTTACGCGGCCGCGCGCTCGTCGGCCGCCTGCGGCGCGGAGTCGCTCTCGGTGTCGTCCTTGGGCGGTGCCGCGACCTTGGCCTCGCGCTGGTCGGGCGGCACGAAGGTCATGAGCTTGTCCGACAGCACGCGCGGGTTGTCGCCGGCCTGGATGCCGAGGATCCCCTCGATCGTGAGCATGCGG
>JAXDFS010000296.1:0-10377 GCA_034665465.1 Solirubrobacteraceae bacterium | reverse complement strand
GGCCGCGCGGTCGCGCTGGAGGGCGCGCTGAAGCTCAAGGAGATCTCCTACATCGCCACCGACGCCTACGCCGGCGGCGAGATGAAGCACGGCCCGATCGCCCTGCTCGACGAGTCCACGCCGGTCGTCTGCGTGGCGACGGACATGCCGATCCTCGAGAAGATGATCTCCAACATCCAGGAGGTGCGCGCCCGCGGCGCGCACGTCATCGCGATCGCGACGGAGGGCGACGACCGCCTCGACGCCGTCGCCGAGGAGGTCCTCTCGATCCCGCGGACGGACTGGATGCTGCAGGCGCTGCTGGCGGTGATCCCGCTGCAGCTGTTCGCCTACTACGTCGCGCGCAAGCGCGGGCTCAACGTCGACCAGCCGCGCAACCTCGCCAAGACCGTCACGGTCGAGTAGCGCCGCACGCAGGTGCTCTTGCGCCCGTAGTGCTAGCAATGGCTAGCACCGTGCTAGCCATTGCTAGCCATTTCGGCGAGGACCCCCCGACGCGCGGTGCGGGTGGGCGCTCAACGCCCGACCCGGTTCGCTCGCCTCTACGATGAGCCTCATGACCGTCGGGATCGACCTGCTGGAGATCGAGCGCATGGAGCAGGCGCTCGAGCGCCGGCCGTCGCTGGCGCTGCGGCTGTTCACCGACGGCGAGCGCGCGTACGCGGCGCGGCGGGCGCGGCCCGGGCAGCACCTGGCGGCCCGGTTCTGCGCCAAGGAGGCCGTCGCGAAGGCGCTGCGGCTGGAGGCCTGGAACCCGCGGGACATCGAGGTCGTGGGGGAGGGCGCGCAGACGCGCGTCGCACTGCACGGGCAGCTGGCGGCGCTCGGCGTGCAGGTCGACGTGTCGCTCACGCACTCCAAGGCGACCGCGGGCGCCGTCGCCCTCGTGCGGTGACGCTTCCGGGCTGGCTGGACCCGCTGCCGGGCGCCGAGCAGATGCGCGCCACGGATCGCTGGGCGATCCAGGAGCGCGGCGTCGCGTCGCTGGATCTCATGGAGCGCGCGGGCGCGGGCCTCGCCCTGCTCGCCGACCGTACCGTGCCGCGCGGGCCGGTCGCGGTCGTCTGCGGCAAGGGCAACAACGGCGGCGACGGCCTCGTCGCCGGGCGCCTGCTGCGCGAGCTGGGGCGCCGGACGCGGGTGCTGCTGCTCGCCGAGCCGCAGGACTACCGCGGCGACGCCGCGGAGAACCTGCGCCGGCTGGAGGGCGCGCACGAGCCGTTCACGGTCGCCGGCCTCGACGAGGCCGCGCTCGTCGTCGACGCGATCTTCGGCACCGGCTTCGACGACGAGCCGCGGGGCCTTGCCAAGGACGCCATCGAGGCGATCGCCGGCCTCGACGCGCCCGTCGTGGCGGCCGACGTCGCCAGCGGTGTGGACGCCTCGACCGGCGAGGCCGCCCGCGTGTCGGTCGTCGCCACCGCGACGGCCACGTTCGCGGCAGCCAAGCCCGGCCACTGGATCGCGCCCGGCAAGCAGCACACCGGCGACCTGCAGGTCATCGACATCAAGATCCCGCCCGGCGCGCCGGTGCAGCCCGACGTGGGCCTGCTGACCGCCCGCGTCCACGCGCTGGTGCCCGGGCGCGACGCTCCGGGCACGAAGTTCACCTCCGGCCACGTGGTGGTGGCCGGCGGCTCGCGCGGCCTGACGGGTGCTCCCTGCCTCGCGGCCGAGGCAGCGATGCGCACGGGCGCCGGTTACGTCACCGCGCTCGTGCCGGCCTCCCTGGAGCTCGTCTTCGAGACGCGCCTGCTCGAGGTCATGACCCGCGCGCTGCCCGACGAGGACGGCGCGCTGTGCTCCGGCGGCGTCGAGGCGGCCCTCGGCGCTGTCGAGCGGGCGGGCGCGCTCGTGCTCGGCCCCGGCGCCGGGCGCAGCGACGGCGCGTTCGCGTTCGTGCGCGAGCTCGCCGCGCGGGCCGCGGTCGCGCTGGTGCTCGACGCCGACGGGCTCAACGCCCACGCGGGCTCGCTCGAGCAACTTGCCGATCGCAGCGCGCCGACGGTGCTCACGCCCCACGCGGGCGAGCTGGGGCGGCTTCTGGGGCGCTCGAGCGCCGAGATCGAGCGCCACCGCCTCCCGAGCGCGCGCGAGGCCGCGCGGCGAGCGGGCGCCATCGTCGTGCTCAAGGGCGACGACACGATCGTCGCGGCACCGGACGGCACGGCGGCCGTCAACGGGCTCAGCGCGCCCGCGCTGGCGACCGCCGGGACCGGGGACGTGCTCGGCGGCGTCATCGGAGCGTTGCTCGCCAAGGGCCTGGATCCGTTCGCCGCCGCCTGCGCAGGCGTGCGCCGCCACGCCGCGGCGGGCCGCGTCGCCGCAGCCGCGCACGGCGCCGGCGGCGTGATCGCAAGCGACGTCATCGCGGTCCTGCCGCGGGCGCTGGACGGGGAGCCGGAGGCATGACGCAGCGTGCGGTCGCCCGCGTGAACGTCGCGGCGATCGAGCGCAACGTCGCGCGGCTGCGGCGCGAGCTTGCGGCCGGCACCGGGCTGTGCGCGGTCGTCAAGGCCGACGGCTATGGCCACGGAGCCGCGCCGGCGGCGCGCGCCGCGCTCGCGGGCGGAGCCGAGCGCCTCGCAGTCGCCGCGGCGGGCGAGGCCGCGCAGCTGCGCGAGGCGGGGATCGAGGCTCCGATCCTCGTCATGGGCGCGCTGTCGCCGGCCGAGCTGGGAGTCGCGCTGGCCGCGCGCGCGGACGTCGTGGCGTGGCACGAGGACTTCGTCGCAGCCGTCGCCGCGGGCGGCGGCGCCAGCGTGCACGTCAAGCTCGATACCGGGATGGGGCGCCTGGGCACACGCGACCCCGCGCAGGCGAGCGCCGTCGCCGAGGCGGCCGCCGCGGCCGACGGCGTCGTGCTGGCCGGCGCGATGACGCACTTCGCCACCGCCGACGACCGCGCCGACCCCTTCTTCGCCGAGCAGCTCGGGCGCTTCGTCGCGTGGGCGATCCCGCTGAAGCGGGCGCACCCGGAGATCGTGCTGCACGCGGCCAACAGCGCGGCGACGCTGCGCGACGACGCCGCGCACTTCGACCTCGTCCGCACGGGGATCGCGATCTACGGCATGGACCCCTTCGGCGAGGACCCGGCGGCGCGTGACCTCGAGCCCGCGCTCGAGCTGTGCTCCTACGTCGCGGCCGTGCGGCCGATGGCGCCCGGCGACAGCGCCGGCTACGGCCGCCGCTTCGTCGCCTCGACGGCGACGCACGTCGCGACGCTCCCGATCGGGTACGGCGACGGTGTGCGCAGAGCGCTGACCAACAACGCCGAGGTGCTGCTCGGCGGCGTCCGCCGGCCGCTCGTCGGGACGGTGAGCATGGACAACGTCACCGTCGAGATCGGCACGCCGCCCGCGGCGCGAATCGGCGAGCCGGCCGTGCTCGTCGGCGCCCAGGGCGACGAGCGGATCACGGCCGAGGAGGTCGCCCGGCGCCTGGACACGATCAACTACGAGGTGACCTGCGGCCTGCTGCCGCGTGTCCCGCGCGTCCATCATCGCGACGGCGAGCCGGCGTGACGGCGGCGGACGCGCTCACCGCCGCGCGCGCCGCCCTCGCCGGCCGGCAGGCGTGGCTCGTGGGCGGCGCCGTGCGCGACAACCTGCTCCAGCGCCCGACGGCGGATCTCGACCTCGTGCTGGAGGCCGACGCCGGCGCCGCCGCCCGGCTGCTCGCCCGCGCCGTCCGCGGGCCCGTGTTCGAGCTCTCCGACGAGTTCGGCGCCTGGCGGGTGCTCGCCCCCGATCGCTCCTGGCAGGCCGACCTCAGCCCGCTGCGCGGCGGCACGCTGCTGTCCGATCTCGCGCTGCGCGACTTCACGGTCAACGCGATCGCCGAGCCGCTGGCCGGCGGCGAGCGCATCGACCCACATCACGGGGAGCGCGATCTCGCCGAGCGCCGGCTGCGGGCGGTGGGGCCGCGCGCGTTCGCCGACGACCCCCTGCGCGCGCTGCGCCTCGTGCGCCTGGCCGCCGAGCTCGGCCTCGAGCCCGAGCAGGCGACGATCGACCTGGCCCGCGAGCAGGCGCCGCGGGTGGCCCAGGTCGCCCAGGAGCGCGTCTTCGCCGAGCTCAAGCGCGTCGTCGCGGGCGACGCCGTGATCGCCTCGCTGCAGCGCATGGACGAGCTGGGCCTGACCGCGGCGATCCTGCCGGAGCTGCACGCGCTGCGCGGCGTGGAGCAGAACCGCTACCACCACGCCGACGTGCACGGCCACACGATCGAGGTGCTCGCACAGACGCTGGCGCTGCAGGCCGACCCCGGCGCGATCCTCGGAGTGCAGCACGCCGGCGCGCTGGGGGCGCTGCTGGCCGAGCCGCTGGCCGACGACACCGACCGCGGATTCGCGCTGCGCCTGGGCGCGCTGCTGCACGACGCCGCCAAGCCGGCGACGCTCGGCCACCGCGCCGACGGCTCGCCGACCTTCCTGGGGCACGACCGCGCCGGCGCGCAGCTCGCCCGCGACGTGCTCACGCGCCTGCGCGCGAGCGAGCGGCTCAAGGCCCACGTCGCGGCGCTCGTGCGCCATCACCTGCGCCTCGGCTTCCTCGTCCACGAGCGGCCGCTGTCGCGACGGGCCGTCTACCGCTACCTGAAGGCCTGCCAGCCGGTCGAGGTCGACGTGACGCTGCTGTCGGTCGCCGACCGCCTGGCCACGCGCGGGCGCAAGGCGGCCGAGTCGATCGCCAGGCACGTCGACGTCGCCCGCGAGGTGCTTCCCGAGGCGCTCGCCTGGCGCGAGCAGGGGCGCCGCGAGCCGCTCGTGCGCGGCGACCGGATCGCCGCCGAGCTGCGCATCACCGACGGGCCCGAGATCGGCCGCCTGCTGGCCGCCATCGACGAGGCGTCGTTCGCCGGTGAGATCGGCAGCGGCGAGGAGGCTGTCGCCTTCGCTGCGCGCCTGCACGAACAGGCCCGCGAGGCGTAGGCTGCGCGCCGATGCCCGCCGAACCCGACTGTCTCTTCTGCAGGATCGTCGCCGGTGAGATCCCCGCGACGATCGTCGCCGAGGACGAGCGGACGATCGCCTTCATGGACATCAACCCCGCCACGCGCGGACACCTGCTCGTCATCCCGCGCGAGCATGCTGCCGACGTCTACGCGATTGACCCTGCGGACCTGCAGGCCGTCGCCGTGGCCGCCCAGCGGCTGGCGCGGCGCGCGCGCGAGCGGCTCGGGGCCAACGGGGTGAACCTCCTGAATTCCAACGGCGCCGCGGCCTGGCAGACGGTCTTCCACTTCCACCTGCACGTGATCCCGCGCTACGAGGGCGATCCGCTGCGGCTGCCCTGGGATCCCGCCCCGGGCGACCCCGACGAGATCGCGGCGGCGGCGGCGCGGCTGACGGCCTGAGACCGGTCGCGCCGACCGGGCACGCGCTTGCGCGTTCGATTCCGGCGGGCGAGTTCGTCATGCTTGCCCCATGCGACCCCCGGCACAGCTGCTTCGCCGTCTCGCCGGGCTGGGGGCGCTGGCGCTCGCCGCCGCGCCGCTGGCGATCGCCACGGCTGCGCCGGCGCCGTCCAAGCCGGTCGTCCTCTCGGATGCCACGGGCGACGTGGACGGGCCGCTGGACATCCAGCGCGCCGCGATCGCCCGCGCGTCCGACGGCCGCCTGCGCGTCGCGGTGACGTTCGCGGCCAAGGTCACCCCGAAGGCGATGCTGTCGAGCACGGGTCCGCCCGGCTCGGCGTGCGTGCGCGTCTGGACCGATCCCGAGGCCGACCCGGCCGCGACGCGGCCCGACCGGCTCGTCTGCGTCACGGCCGACAAGGACGCCAAGCTGCGCGCCGGCGTCTTCCAGCAGCCGGACTCAGGACTGCCCCGGCGCGCCGGCCCGGCGAGCGTGACGGCCAATGCCAGCGGGCGCAGCTTCGTCATCCGCGTCTCGCAGAGCGCGCTCGGGCGCCCTGCGCTCATCCGCTACGCGATCGAGTCCACGCGGCCCGGCTGCGACCGCACGTCGTGCATCGACACGGTGCCCGACGCGGGCGCGGTGCGCCGCTTTCGGCTGCGTTGAGCCGTTCTGGCGGGTCGCTGCCGGGGGACCGGACGCAACATCGACCCTGAGCTCGTGTTGAATGGGGACATGAGCTGCCATCGACGTTTCCCTGTCTTCGCCGCCGTGGCGGTCTCAGCGGCGCTCGCGCTGCCCGCGGCCGCCTCCGCGGCCGTCACCGAGCTCGGCGCGCTGCCCGACGGCGTGCGCGGAACCTGCCCCGAGAACTGCCAGGCGATCTCGCGCACGACCGGCTACCAGGCGAAGGTCGGCCCCGACCGCACGCTCTACCAGGCGCCCGCCGACGGGCGCATCGTCGCCTGGACGATCGCGCTCGGCAAGCCCGGCCCGAAGCAGACCGCGTTCTACACCGAGCGCCTCGGCGGCGAGTCGCAGGCCGCGATCGTCGTGTTGGCGCCGGCCAAGAAGCTCGTACGACAGGTCGTCGCCAAGTCCCCGCTGCAGAGGCTCACCGACTACTTCGGGTCCAGCGTGCAGTTCCCGCTCGAGCAGTCGCTGCCGATCAAGAAGGGCCAGTACATCGGGCTGAGCGTCCCCTCCTGGGCGCCGGCGCTGCAGATCGGGCTGGCGTCGGACACCTCCTGGCGCGCCAGTCGCGCCGCGGACGGCTGCGCCGACACGGCGACCCAGTCCGCGCTCGTCGGCGCACGCACGTCGACCGCCTTCAAGTGCCTCTTCAGGGCGCGCATGACCTACAGCGCGACGTTCATCCCCAGCCCGACCGCGCCCGCACCCGCCGCCACCGCGCCGAAGGGCTAGCCCGGGCTCAGCAGGCGCCGGGGTTCTGGGCGCAGAAGTTCTCGAACTCGCCGCCGCCGGCGGCCGCGCCACCGGTGGTGGACTGCCCGGCGGGCGCAGCGCCGCCCGTCGCCGGAGAGCTCGGCGGAGCTGCGGCCGCGGGCGGCGTCGCCGGGGGCGTCACGGCTGACGCGGGCGGCGTCGCGGACGTGGACGTGGTGGTGTCCGTCGTCGAGGTCGTGTCCGTCGTCGCCGCCTGGGCCGCCGGCTCGTCGGTCGTCGTCGTCGGGATCGTCAGGTCCGGGCTCGTGCGCGGGATGTCCGGCGACAGCTCGCTGTCGGAGCCGCAGCCGGCAAGGCCGACGGCGAGCATGAGGATGGCCAGGAGGACGAGGAGGCGCGCGGGCATCGCCGGCCGCTGACTCAGGCGATCGGGTCCATGCGCCGCCCGCAGTGCGGGCAGTCGTTCAGATCGCGCTGCGCCAGCTGGTCGCACCAGGGGCAGAAGCGCAGGTGCTCGACGGCCCAGGGAAGCTTGGACTGCGACGGCGCGAGCGGCAGGACCTTGCCGATGATCGACAGCGTCTCGCCGGATTCGCGGTCGACGTAGACGCGGCCGGGCTCGGCCTCGCGGATGATCTCGCGCCCGCTTCCGGGCACTCGCATGCGATAGCGCTGGGGGGGCTCCACGGCGCGAACCCTACCGCACGTCGTCCGGTCGGCTTGGATAGAGTCCCGCCGGCTTATGGACGGAACTCCACTGAAGAACCGACTGATCGGCGTCGCCGTGTGCGGCGTGCTCGCCGCCGGGCTGAGCGCCTGTGAGAACGACAACGTCCCCCGCAACGCGGACCTGATCGCGGGCAAGAAGGCCTTCTCGCAGAAGTGCGGCTCGTGCCACACGCTGAACCGCGCGGGCACCAAGGGGACCCAGGGCCCGAACCTCGACGACGCGTTTCGCCAGTCGCTGAAGGAGGGCTTCGGCCGCGACACGATCCATGGCGTCGTGTTCGACCAGATCCGTCATCCGGCGGCCGTGCGCAAGAACAGCCCGGCCTACATGCCCCCCAAGCTCGTGTCCGGCAAGCTCGCCTTCGACGTCGCCTCCTACGTCGCCTCGGTCGCCTCGCGGCCCGGCAAGGACGCCGGCAAGCTGCTCACCGCCGTCCCCGCCGCGGGCGCCGGCAAGCCGGTCGCCGCGAGCGCCGGCAAGCTCGCGCTGCCCGCCGACCCCAACGGCCAGCTCGCCTACATCACCAAGAAGGCGACGGCGCCCGCGGGCAAGCTGCAGATCGACTCCAAGAACGCCGCCTCGATCCCGCATGACATCGCGCTCGAGGGCAACGGCGTCAACGAGCAGGGCAAGGTCGTCCAGGGCGGCGCCACGTCGACGATCTCCGTGACCCTCAAGGCCGGCACCTACACGTTCTACTGCAGCGTCCCCGGCCACCGCCAGGGCGGCATGGAGGGCACGCTCACCGTCAAGTAGGAGCGCTAGAGGATCGCCTTCAGCGCCAGCGAGATCAGCACGATCACGACCGCGACGGCGACGGCCCGCAGCAGAAACGAGAAGGCCGCCTCCTCGGACTCCCAGGGCGGGCGCATCTTGCCGCGGCGGGGCCTGCGCATCGCGCGGCGCGGCGTGCCTAGAGGATGTAGATCGTCGTGTACACGACGACCCACATGACGTCGACGAAGTGCCAGTAGATCCCGGGCACCTCGACGCCGTGATGGTGCTCGGCGCTGAAATGCCCGCGGAAGGACCGCACGGTCACCATGACGAGCAGCGTGAGGCCGATGAAGACGTGCGCGCCGTGCAGGCCGGTGAGCCCGTAGAAGATCGTCCCCTGAGCGTGATCCTGCGGCGAGAAGCCGATGTGGACGTACTCGTTGATCTGGACGAAGAGGAACGTCGCGCCCAGGCCTGCGGTGAGCAGCATCCCGGCCTTCAGGCCGAAGCGGTTGCCGTTCTTGATCGACGTCTGCGCCCAGTGCATCGTCAGCGACGAGCTCAGCAGGATCGCGGTGTTCATGCCCGCGACGGCGACCGGCAGCGCATCCTCGCCGAAGGGGAACCAGCGATGGCCCTCGGCGACGAGGCGGATGAAGAAGTAGGCCGTGAAGAAGGCCCCGAAGACCATGATCTCCGAGATGATGAAAAGCAGCATCCCGAGCAGCTCGGGATCGACCCGCGAGCTGCGGTTCGCCGGCGGTGGCCCGTGGTGCTCGCCGTGATGGTCGTCGTGGTGGTCGAGCTCGACGCCCGCGCCGATGCCGGCGGCCTCCATCAGGTGGTCGCCTCTGCCGGCGCCTCGGCCACGATGTGCTCGACGTCGATGTTCGAGGCCTTGCTCACCCGCTCGATCAGGTCCGAGCGCATCCAGCCCGAGCGCGTGACCGGCAGCGTGGAGATGACGATCCGCGACACGCGGAAGAACTGCAGCGCGTTCATCGTGGCGGTGTAGGGGTCGGGGTCGCCGATCATGCCGGCCACCAGCAGGCCCTCGCGGCGCATCTTGTCGAGCGTGTTGCCCAGGCGAGCTCGCGCGACCGCGGCTGCGCGGCCGTCGTTGTGGGCCTGCAGCGGCACCACGACGATGAAGAGCATGTCGGTGTCGCCGTCGGCGAGCTCCTTCATCCGCGCGCGCAGCACGCCACGACCCGCCGTGACGTTCGCGACGATGAGCGTGACCTCGAAGGGGAGCCCCTCGGCGTCGATGTCGGAGATGACGTGGGTGACCGGCACGCCGGTGCTGTCCTGGATGCGCTCGATGAGGTCGCGCCGCAGCCAGCCCGAGGAGGACGAGGGCAGCGTCGAGATGATGACCTCGTCGGGCTGGTACTCGCCGATCGCGTCGAGCGTCGCCGTGTAGGGATCCTCGTCGCCGAGCTCGCCGCTGGCGACGATGTCCTCGCCGCGCAGGTAGGACAGCGCGAGGTCCAGGCGCACCTGGGCGGCGTCGCGCACGACGTCGTCGTAGATCACGTAGCCCGACTTCGGCCGCGTCATCGGCACGACGAGCGTGAAGCTCGTGTCCGGCTCCTTGCCGCGCTCCTTGACGAGCTCGAGCAGATTGGCGCCGCCGATCGTCTGGTTGGCGACGACGAGGATGTGCTTGCTCACGGCCTATTCCTCTTTCTCGCGGCTTGTTCCGTGGCCGCCGGGCCCGCCGCTCGCGCCGCCGCCGGATGCTGCCGCGCCCGCCGGCTGCGGGATGTCGGCGCCCTTCAGGACGCCGTGCACCGCGCCGGGCACGCCGTACTCGTACGGCCCCCCGACGACGGTCGGGATGGCGTCGAAGTTGAAGATCGGCGGCGGCGAGGAGACCTGCCACTCGAGCGTCAGCGAGCGCCACGGGTTGGAGTCCGCGCGCGGCCCGCCGCGCCAGGTGGCGATCATGTTGTAGGCGAAGATCAGCGCGCTGAGGCCCAAGAAGAAGCTCGCGATCGAGATCGCCAGGTTCCAGCCGGCCCACTTCTCGGCGTAGTCGGCGACACGGCGTGGCATCCCCGGGATGCCGATGATGTGCATCGGGGCGAACGTCGCGTTGAAGAAGACGAACGTCGTCCAGAAGTGCAGCTTGCCGAGACGCTCGTCGTACATCCGCCCGGTC
>JAXDFS010000295.1:0-9254 GCA_034665465.1 Solirubrobacteraceae bacterium | reverse complement strand
ATCCGGGCGACGCCGCCGGCCGCGCGAATGTCGGCGGGCACGCGTTCGAGCGCCATCACCGCGACGGCGCCGGCCGTCTCGGCCACGCGCGCCTGCTCGGCGGTCACGACGTCCATGATCACGCCGCCCTTGAGCATCTCGGCGAGGCCCGCCTTGACGCGAAATGTCGCTTCGTCTCTCACCCCGGCGATTCTAACGAGGCGCCGCGCAGCCCCCGCGCGGCCGGCCGGCTACTTCAGCTTGAACGCCTTGATGCGGTCGGCGTAGCCGTCGGCATCGCGGGCGTAGACGCCGTAGGCGAGCGCCTGCACCATCGACAGCAACGCGGTGTGCGAGCGCACGTAGGCCGGGCTGTTGGACGAGTAGTACAGGCGGATCTGGGCGAGCTTGGCGACCTCCGACAGCGTGGCGTCGGTGTTCGCGATCGTCCGCGCCTTGCGGTGGCGGGCGAGCTTCATCGCGCGCACGACGAGCGGGTGTGGCCGGCCGGCCGAAAGCCCTATGACGAGCGTCTGGTCGTCGATCCGGCTCAGGCGCCCCAGCGCCTCCTGCGACGGGCTGGCGACGATCTCGGCGCGCAGGTCCAGCAGCATGAGCAGGTGGCGCAGGTAGGACGCGAAGAACGCCATCTGGTCGGTCCCCGCGACGAGCAGGCGCGGCGTCGTGGCGATCGCCTCGACGGCGGCCTCCACGTCGCGGCGCGAGACCTTGCGCGCGGTGTCCTCGACGTTGACGTGATCGGCCGCCAGCATCGTCTCGAACTCGTTCTGGTCCAGCGAGAACAGCGGCGCCGGCGGCACCGCGGCCCCGGCGGGCAGCGCGGTCGCGTGACGGCGGCGGTACTCCTCGCGAGCGGACTGCTGCAGCTCGGGATAGCCCTCGAAGCCGAGCGCCTGGGAGAACCGCACGACCGTGCTCGAAGAGGTGTTCGCTCGGCGTGCAAGCTCCTCCGCGGTCTGGAAGGCGACCTCGTCGAGATGGTCGACGATGTACTGCGCGACATCCTTCTGCGAACGCGAGAAGTCGTCGAAGCGGGCCTGGATATATGTGGAGAGCGACTCGGGAGTCGTCGTCGGCGTAGCGGTTCGCTTCATTGGCGTGAAGCTGTTTCGACGGGTCCGGCCCCGTTCCTCTCCGCGACATCGCGGCCGGGTGCCGCGGCTGTTTAAACGAAGCGCGCCCGGCGGGGGTCACACCGGGCGCAAAAGCCGAGAGAGGGGGAGGAGCGGCGGGGGATATGGGCCGGAACCAGGACTCTCGACTGGCTTCTGTCTTCAGTGCTTCCCTGGTCGATGAGCGTCAAACGTCATCGGCCGAGCGCCGTCGCGCCGATCTTCGCGTAGCGGCGGATCTGCGGATGGGGGCCCTCGGGCACCGTGTAGAACGCCCGCCCGTCGGCCGTGAGGGCCAGGGCCTCGCCCTGGCCCTCGCCCGCGAGATCGGCCTGCGCGACGCAGGGACGGCCGCGCAGGGCGGCGGCGATCGACTCGCCGGCGTGCCGCTGCCAGACCAGCGCATGGCCGTACGTGCGCAGCGCGATCGTGCGCCCGTCGGCCGAGACGTCGCCCGCCGTGACCGCCTCCCCCACGCCAAGCGACAGGCCCCCGCGGCGGCGCAGGACCGTCGTCGCGACGGCCGATGGCGCCGCCGCCACGTAGACGCCCGCGTCGCCGCCGAAGCTCTTGGTCACGATCGTGAGCGCCCCGCTGCGGCGGTCGACGAGCAGCGCCTCAGCGTCGTGGGCGCCGTCGGGGTAGCGCAGCGCGAGGCGGGTGGCCGGAGCGCTCACCGCCGGCCCGCCGCCCTGCAGCCGCGGCTCGGGCACGCGGTAGACGACGACCTCGGGGCGCTTGGCGTCGTTGTCGCCGATGTCGGCGACGAAGAGCGCGTCGCCGCCGCCCGGCGCGGGGCCGAGTGCGATGTCCTCCCAGTCGACGGCCTCGGCGCCGCTGACCGCGACATCGGCGAGCAGCCGCCCGCCCGGCGCGACGGCGAACACCCGCGCGCGATCGCCGGAGTCGTTGTGCGTCCACAGCACGCGCGGCTGGGACCGCGACCGCACGAGCCCCGAGAGCTCCGTCGCGGCCTCGGCCTCGACCGTCCCCGTGACCGTGGCGCGCAGCCTCCCGCAGAGCGCCGGCAGCGCCGCCCGCCGCGGGGCCGGGGCGGTCGCGGTGGCCCTCGCCGACGCGGTGGGCGCCGGCGGATCGGCGCCGCAGCCCGCGAGCGCCACCAGCGCGAGGGCTACGCCAGCGCTCTGACGGTGTCCCGCGCGCGCAGGATGCGCCGGTCCTTCTCCTTGTGCTCGTCGGGCAGGCCGGACACCTCGGCGACCTCGAGCACGTCGAGCGCCAGCTGGAGCTGGAGCTGCAGCGCCTGCTCGGCGACGTCCATCATCTGCTCGCGGTCGAAATCGGTCGTCTCGCCGCCGACGAAGCGGCGCAGGTAGTAGCCCATCAGCGCAGATTCTCCACGATCTGCTCGGCGCGCTGCACACGCGCGTCGGAGCGCCCGAGCCCTGCCAGCTCGGCGAGCGAGACCAGATCGCGGGCGTGTTGCTCCTGCATGAGCGCAGCTCCCTCGGCGATGGCCTCGATCTCCTGAAGCGACCGCGTCTCGTAGTTGACCCGGATCATCTTTCGCAGCAGATCGCCCAATGCCTTGCCTTTCCCTCGATGGCCCCGCGGCGGGGGCATTATCCGCCCACGCGCCACAATTCGCGCGCGGGGCAGTAGCTCAGTTGGTCAGAGCAGCCGACTCATAATCGGTCAGACGGAGGTTCGAGTCCTCCCTGCCCCACTCCAGTTTGCCCGCTACCTGACCGCCTGTATCGCGCGTGCGAGCTCCCCGGCCGAGAAGACGCCCTCGAAGCGCGAGGCGATCCGGCCCCTGCGATCGATGACGAAGGCCCAGGGCTCGGTCGGCAGGCGCCAGCGCGCGACCTGCGGGCGCACGGGCTTGCCGGGATCGTTGTCCTGGTAGATCTCCTGCTGGATGAACGACACGCCCGCGCCGCTCTGGGCGCGCACCTGCTCGGCGATGTCCACGACGGGCCCGCAGGTGCGCGACTGGCACAGCGCGGGCGTCGCGAAGAGCAGGACGACCGGCTTGTGGCCCATGACGCTCTCGAAGTCGTCTCTGAGCATGTCCTCGGCGGGCGGCACGCGCGTGGAGAGCTTCGTCAGGTCGCCGCCGACGTCGGTGCCCGTCAGCGTCTTGACCTTGATCGCGCGGTCGCCGACGTCGGGTGGGCCGTTGGGAGCACCGACCTTCAGCGCCGAGACGGAGTCGGCGACGACGAGCCGGCCGTCGAGGCGCACGAGGCCGACCGCGATGTGCGGGCCGCTCGCCTCCCAGTCGACGTTCGCGACGTAGAACGTGTCGCCGCTCTTGAGGTCCGAGGCGGTCTGGCTGCTGCGGTACTGCGTCGCGACCTCCAGCGACTCCTTGTGCGCGAGAAACGGCCCGCGCAGCTGCGAGCCATCCGGCCGGGAGGTGTAGACGGCGACCGCCGAGACGTCGATCTGCTTGTTCGCGCGATCCACGATCGCGAAGCCGAGGCGGTTGCCAGGCCCGCGCTTCTGCGAGCTGAAGCTCGAGACGTTGAGGATCGCGGCCTTCGGCAGCCCCTTGGTCAGCTGCGACAGGCTCCTGCCCTTGACCGTGGGGAAATCGGCCGGATGCGCGGCCATCGGCTGTGGCGGCGCGGGCGCCGTGCCGCCATCGTCTGAGCCACAGGAGCTCAGGACCGCGGTCGCCGCCAGCGCCGACAGGAGCAGTCGGAGCATGCCCCAAGACTAGGCCCCGCATGATTGGATTGCGCCGCAACCGGCGTCGAGCAGAGGAGTGACGGCATGGCCGATCGTGCGGCGATCGTGACGGGCGCCTCGAGCGGAATCGGCCTCGCCGCGACCCGCATGCTGGCGCAGTCCGGACATGCGGTGACGATGGTCGCGCGGCGCCCGGAGAAGCTTGCCGCGGCCTGCGAGCAGCTGCTCGGCGAGGGCCTGGAGGTGCAGCAGGTCGCCGCCAACGTCGGCGACGAGGACGACGTCGTGCGGGTCGTCGCCGCCCATCGCGAGGCCTACGGCCGCCTCGACGTCCTCATGAACAACGCGGGCGTCGGGATCGGCGCGCCGATCGGCGAGCTGAGCACCAAGCGCATGGACATCCAGCTCGCGACGAACCTGCGCGCGCTGCCGCTCTTCTATCGCGAGGCGCTCGAGCTGCTCACGGCCGCCGGCGCCGAGCACCGCAACGCGCTGGTGGTCAACATGGCCTCGATCGCCGGCAAGCAGGGCGAGGCCTGGCTGAGCATCTACAGCGCGACGAAGTTCGGCGTGGTCGGCTTCACGCAGTCGATGAACCGCGAGCTCAACGCGCTCGGCATCAAGTCGACCGCGCTGTGCCCCGGCTTCGTCGACACGGCGATGACGGACTTCGTCAAGGAGCACGTCGCCGCCGAGGACATGATCCAGACGTCGGACATCGTCGCCGCCGTGCGGCTGCTGCTCGACCTGTCGCCGGGCTGCGTGATCCCGGAGATCATCTTCCAGCTGCCCGGTGGCGGGCAGCTGGATGCGGGGCCGGGCCGGCCCTAACGGGCGTAGACGTCGCGCTCGGCGGCGTCGAAGTCGAACTCGACCCCGGGCTCCGTCGCCGGCGCGGCACCGAAGTCGTCGGGCAGCACGAGGGTCTCCTCGAAGAGCCAGTCCAGCCCGAGCTCGGTCGCCTCGTCGCTGCGGCGGCGGCGTGCCGTGGACTTGTGCTCGTCGATGGCGCCGCCGAGGTCGACGGGCCTGCCGGCGAACAGGCGGTCCCGGCGCCTGCGGCCCTCGACCATCGCGGTGTGCTCGGCGATCGCCTCGGCGAGCGGCGACGTGACCGGCGCGAGGCTCGCCTGGATCTCGGCGCGCAGGATCCCGACCTCGTACGCCGTTGCCTGGCGGCAGATCGCGCGCCCATAGACGCCGGTGAACTTGTCCCAGGCCTCTGGGAAGGAGACGCAGCTCGTGCGCCCGCCCTCGCGATGGGCGGCCATCATCGGACAGACGCCGTCGCCGCCGGTGAACGCGCCGGTGATGACCGTGTTGTTACCCAGGCCGACGAGCATCGCCTTGCGGGTGCGCTCCGGGAGCACATCGATAGAGCGCCGTAGGTCGGCTACGGCAACTTCGCGAGGCGTTGGCATAGGGTTCTCTCCGTTCGTCGGGACGATGGCCACCGTATGGCAGCCCGTCGCCCACGGCAAATGAACTCCTCTCCCTGAAAGGGATCTTGCAGCACATGAGACTCGGCGTCCACATCGGCTACTGGGGGCTGGGGCTGTCATCCTCCGATCAGCGCGAGATCGTGCAGGAGGCCGAGCGCCTCGGCTATGACTCGGTGTGGGCCGCGGAGGCCTACGGATCGGACGCCGCGACCGTCCTCGGATGGCTCGCGGGGCTGACGAGCACGATCCGCCTGGGGTCGGCGATCTTCCAGATGCCGGCGCGCAGCCCGGCGATGACCGCGATGACCGCGGCGACGATCGACCAGCTCTCCGGCGGGCGCATGCTGCTGGGCATCGGCTCCTCCGGGCCCCAGGTCGCCGAGGGCTGGCACGGCCAGCGCTTCGGGCGCCAGATCCAGCGCACGCGCGAGTACGTGGCGGTCGTGCGCAAGGCGCTGGCACGCGAGCGCCTCGTCTTCGAGGGCGAGACGCTGACGCTGCCGCTGCCCGACGGGCCCGGCCGCGCGCTGAAGCTCACGATCGGCCCGGTCCAGGAGCAGATCCCGATCTACCTCGCTGCGATCGGTCCCAACAACACGCGCCTCGCCGGCGAGATCGCCGACGGCTGGATCCCCACCCTCTTCTCCCCCGAGCACGTTGCCGAGTTC
Source organism: Solirubrobacteraceae bacterium (assembly GCA_034665465.1). Classification (GTDB taxonomy): domain Bacteria; phylum Actinomycetota; class Thermoleophilia; order Solirubrobacterales; family Solirubrobacteraceae; genus CADCVQ01. The sequence continues at coordinate 3,374 of JAXDFS010000295.1, read as the reverse complement.
GCGCCGCTGCTGCGCGAGGGCGCGGCGCGCTCGGGGCGCTCGCTGGAGGGCTTCGACATCGCCCCGCAGGTCAACGTCTGCATCAGCGACGACCTCGAGTCCGCGCGCAACCTCATGCGGCCGTTCATCGCGCTCTACGTCGGCGGGATGGGCTCGCGCGAGAAGAACTTCTACAACGCGCTCGTCCAGCGCTACGGCTTCGAGGACGAGGCGCGCGACGTCCAGGACCTCTACCTCGACGGCAAGCGCGACGAGGCGATGGCGCGGCTGTCGGACGAGCTCATCGACACGGTCTCGATCTGCGGGCCGCGCGAGCACGTGCGCGACCGCCTCGCCGTCTACCGCGACGCGGGCGTCGGGACGCTGGGCATCAGCCCGCTCGCGTTCACCAAGGACGACCGCCTCGAGCAGCTGCGGCTCATCGCGGAGCTGGCGGGCTGAACCGCCTGCGCCTGCTGCTCGGCGCCTTCGGCGACCCGGGCCATGCCTTTCCGATGATCGCGCTGGGCTGCGCCCTCGCGGGCCGCGGGCACGACGTGACGCTGCAGACCTGGACGCGCTGGCGCGAGCACGTCGAGGCCGAGGGCATGACGTTCGCCGCCGCGCCGGAGTACCACGTCTTCCCCACCAGTGAGCGGCCGCTGACGCCCTACCCGGCGGTCGAGCGCGCGACGCGCGAGACGATCGGGCTCGTCCGCGACGTCGCGCCCGACGCGGTCGTCTCGGACATCCTCACGCTCGCGCCCGCGCTGGCGGGCGAGCTCGAGGGAGCGCGCGTGGCGACGCTCATCCCCCACACCGATCCGCGCATGCCGCCCGGCGCCCCGCCGTACTCCTGCGGCGCCCGGCTGCCGCGGACCGCCGCGGGACGCAGGATGTGGCGCGCCGCCGACCCGCTGCTGCGCAAGGGCCTCGCGCTGGGCCGCGACGAGCTCAACGAGACCCGCAGGCGGCTCGGGCTGCCGGCGCTCGATCGCGTGCACGGCGGCATCAGCGAGGCGCTGAGCCTCGTCGCGACGTTCCCGCAGCTCGAGTATCCGCGCGCCTGGCCGCCGCACACGCACGTCGTCGGGCCGCTGCTGTGGGAGCCGCCCGCGGATGCCGTCAGCCTGCCCCCCGGTCCCGGCCCGCTCGTCCTGCTCGCGCCCTCGACCTCGCAGGATCCCGGGAATCTGCTGTTGCGCGCGGCGCTGGCCGGTCTCGCCGGCCGGCCGCTGCGCGTACTGGCCTCCGTCGATCGGCGCCGGCCGGACCCGCCGTTCGAGGTCCCGGCGAACGCCACCCTCGTCGACTGGCTCTCCTACGCCCAGTCGATGCCGGCCTGCGATCTCGTCGTGTGCCACGGCGGGCACGGGACGGTCGCGCGGGCGCTTGCCAGCGGCTGCGCGGTGCTCGTCGTGCCCGCGGCGGGCGACATGAACGAGAACGCCGCGCGGGTCGACTGGGCCGGCGTCGGCGTCCGGCTGCCGCGGCGGATGGTCACCCCGCGCGCGATCGCGCTGGCGGTCGGCCGCGCGCTGGCGCGCCCGCGGCTGCGCGACGGTGCCCGGGAGCTGCGCGACTGGGAGGCAGCCAACGACGGCCCGCAGCGCGCCGCCGACCACGTCGAGGCCTTCGCCGGCGGCGGGTGAAGCGCTACCTCGCGCTGGGGCCGGAGTGCTCCGTGCGGCGCAGCAGGACCCCGTCGGCGGTCTGCACGCTGCTGTGCCCGGCGCCGTCATGCGTCACCGCGTAGGCGCGGACGTCGATGCGTCCCGAGCGCTCGAGCAGGGCCCGGTCGCGCCGGCCGAGCCCGAAGGCCAGCGTCTGCGTGAGACCGCCGGAGAGCGTGAAGCTGCGGCGCCCGAGGCGCCGCTCGGAGCGCAGCTCCCTGATCCTCGAGTGCCTGCTGGGACGGCTGAAGAGCGTGATCCGCCCGCTGCAGCGTCCCGCCGCCCTGGGGCAGGAGATCGTGACGACGCCGGTCCCGGGCTGGCGCAGGCGCGGGCGCCCGAGGCTGAGGCCGAGGCGGGTCAGTAACGGGGAGGGGCGCGTCGAGCCGGTCAGCGGAAGGGGCGCCGGCGTGGCCGGCGGCGGCTGCGTGGCGGGCGCGGGCGCCGGCGCGGCGGCCGGCGCGGGCGGCGGCGCGTCATTGTCGAGGATCGTGCCCGTCGCGACCCCGTCCCCGAGCGTCGCCGCAACCGGCGCGGAGAGGCGCACCTCGAAGGTCTCGTCGGGCTCGTCGGCGCTGTCGTCGAGCAGTGCGACGGGGACCGTCGCACCCGTGCTGCCGGCGGGAATCGTGACCGTGCCGGTGCGGGCGGTGTAGTCCTGGCCCGCCGCTGCCGTCGCGTTCGCCGTGGCGAAGGCGACCGAGACGTCGCGCCCGCTCGGAGCCGACAGGCCCACGCCGAAGACGGCCGATCCGCCCTCCGTTGCCGGCGCGGCGTCGGACACGGAGACGACCGGCGGGGGATCGTCGTCGACGATCGTCGCGGTCCCGTCGCCGTCGGTGACCTCCGCGCCGGAGACCACCAGGCGAAAGCTCTCGCCGGGCTCGTCGAGCCGATCGCCGGCGATCGGCACCGAGACCCGCTGGACCTGCGTCTCGGGGAAGAGGAACGCGCCGGGGAAGCTGCGGGTGCCCGACACGGCCTGGAAGTCCGCCGGCGAGCGCGCGCTGCCGTCGACCGTGGCGAAGGAGACGGTCCGCGCCGGGGCGAGCGTGCCGGCGCTGCGGGTGAGCGTGAACGTCACGGAGGCGCCGCCGTTGCCCTCGCTCACCGAGACGTCGTCGACGGCGATCGCCGCTCGGGCCGCCGCCGGGGCAGCGAGCGCCAGCGCGGCCGCGATCAGGGCGCAGAGCAGCGCGCGCGGCCGTCGCCGCCACCCCTGGCAATGCATGTGGCTGAACCTACGGCATCCTGCTGCGGCCGCGACCGCGCCCCGCCGGGCGGACGGCCGTCGCGACGCGATCCTGGCCCGGCGAGCCTCGGTGCCCGGTCGGCCTGGCGGGATGGCGGCGGCGGTACTGCACGTAGACCGCGGCGCTCGTCCGCCGCGACGGCACTTCGGCTACGACCGGGGTCAGCACGATCGCCTCCTTCGCTTGATCGACTGCGATGGTTCTGCCTGCCGTGCCCGGGCGGCAGTCGCGAGCTGGACGGATGTCGTAGACGGCGCCCGCGGCTGTGCAGGTGCGGGCGCCGCGGCGGCCCGAAACTGCATCGGTGAGGGAGTGGGTCTGGACGCCGGTGGCGTTCCCGCGGGCGCCGCGAGACGCGTGCCACTGCGCAAGCGTGACGCGCAGGTGTTCGCATGGGGCATCGACTCGTCGCGCATGGCAAGAACGGCGACTTTCTGCTCACCGACAGCAGAAAGTCGCCGGCCCGACG
>JAXDFS010000294.1:0-9593 GCA_034665465.1 Solirubrobacteraceae bacterium | reverse complement strand
TGCCCGAGAGCCCGGTCACGCGCGCCGCTCTCGGGCCGCGCCGCGCTGCCGGCTACGGCGCCGACAGCCTCGGGCCCGAGCCGATCCGGCTGTATGCGGCGCCCCTCGGCGAGCTGGGCGGCGGCGCCGCTGCGGGGGGCGCCGTCGTCGTCGCCGGCACGACGTCGGACATCCGCGAGACGCTCAACCGGACACGCCGGCTCGTGCTGCTGTGCGCGCTGGCCGCCGCCGCGCTGGCCGCGCTGGCGGCGACGCTGCTGACGCGCCGCGCGCTCGCCCCGCTCAAGCGGCTGTCCTCGGGCGCGCGCCTGATCGAGCGCACCGGCGACGCCTCCGAGCGCCTGCCGGTGCCGGCGACGCGCGACGAGGTCGGCGAGCTGGCGCTCACGCTCAACGCGATGCTCGCCTCGCTGGAGCGCGCGCGCGAGTCCGAGCAGCGCTTCGTCGCCGACGCCTCCCACGAGCTGCGCACCCCGCTGACGGCGCTGCGCGGCAACGCGGCCTACGTCGCGCGCCATGGTGCCGAGCCGGCGGTGCTCGCCGACATCGAGGCCGACGCCGCGCGCCTGGCCGCCCTGCTCGACGACCTGCTCGCGCTCGCGCGCGAGGACGCGGCGGCGCCCGCGCAGGGCGAGGAGGTCGACCTGGCGGAGCTCGCGCGCGAGCTCGCGGCGAGCGACGAGAACGCCGAGGTCGTCGTCGCCCCGGGCGCCGCCGCGACCGCCGTGCGCGGCGAGCCGGTCGCGCTGCAGCGCGCCGTCGCCAACCTCGTTCGCAACGCCCGCACGCATGGGCCGCCCGGCGGGCGGATCACCGTCACCGTCGGCGGCGGCGGCGGCGGGCGCGCGCGCGTCACGGTGGCCGACGAGGGGCCCGGATTGAGCGCCGACGAGGCGGCGCACGCGTTCGAGCGCTTCTGGCGCGGGCCCGGCGCGCGCAGCGGCGGCTCGGGGCTCGGCCTGGCGATCGTGCGGGCGATCGCCGAGCGCCACGGCGGCACGATCACCGCCGACGGCCCGCGCTTCACGCTCGAGCTGCCGGCTATCAGAGAACTCTCAGAGTCCCGGCGTAGAACATCGGGCCCACCGCCCGCCGACGAAGGAACCGCCCCTTGAGACGACTGCGCACCGCATCCACCCGCCGCCTGGCACTCGTCCTCGCCGCGGCGAGCGCGCTCGTCCTCACTGCCGCGATCGCGCAGGCGGCGATCACCGGCGGCGTCAACCCGCCATCCCCGAAGGCGCTCGCCAACGCGGTCCTGGATGCATTCAACGCCCCTGAGCCCGACGGCCTGACGGCCGACATCACCTTCACGAACAGCCTGCTGCCCTCGGGCTCGCTGCCCGGCGGCGCGGCCTCCCCCCTGGCCGCCGGCGCCAAGGGCCGCCTGTGGGTGCAGAAGAGCGGGAAGTTCCGCCTCGAGCTGCAGTCCGACAACGGCGACGCGCAGATCGTCTCCGACGGCGACAAGGTCACCGTCTACGACGCGTCCTCGAACACGGTCTACCGCGCGACGCTCCCGAAGACCGCCAAGGACGTCGCCGAGCCCGCCGGCCAGGCCGACGAGAAGCTCACGCTCGACAAGATCCAGAAGGCGATCGACGACCTGGCGAAGACCTGGACGATCTCCGGCGCCGATCCGGCCGTGACCGCCGACCAGCCGAGCTACACCGTGAAGATCTCGCCCAAGGACGACGGCGGCCTGCTCGGCGCCGCCGAGGTCGCCTGGGACGCGGCCACCGGCGCGCCGCTGCGCGCGGCCGTCTACGCCCAGGGCCAGACGGGCCCGGTGCTCGAGCTCAAGGCCGACCACGTCTCCTACGACGCGGTGCCCGACTCGGCGGTCGACGTGACCCCGCCGGCGACGGCGAAGGTCAACGACCTCACGCCCGACGACAAGGGCCACGGCTCGGGCGCCGGCACCGACGAGGCCAAGGGGCACGGCAACGCCCGGCAGGACGAGGCGCAGAGCCTCGCCGACGTGCAGAAGGCGCTCGACTTCCCGATCGCCGCTCCCGACCAGCTCGCGGGCCTGCCGCGCAAGGCGGTCCGCCTCGTGACGCTCGACGGCGACGACGCCGCGCTGGCGATCTACGGCAAGGGCTTCGGCGCGATCGCCGTCCTGCAGCACAAGGTCAAGCCGGCCGACGCCGCCGCCACGGGCCCCGCCGGCGACAAGGGCGGCGACCGCTCGCTGAAGCTGCCCGCGATCAACATCGACGGGGCGACCGGCTCGGAGCTGGCGACCGCGCTCGGCACGGTCGTGACGTTCGAGCGCGGCGGCGTCGGCTACGTCGTCGCCGGGTCGGTCCCGCCGGTCGCGGCCGAGAACGCGGCGCGAGGCCTGAAGTGAGCCCCGGCGGCGAGCCCGCCATCCAGGCGCGCGGGCTCGTCAAGCGCTACGGGCGCATCACCGCGGTCGACGACGTCGACCTGACCGTCAGCCCCGGCGACGTCTACGGCTACCTCGGGCCCAACGGGGCCGGCAAGACGACGACGCTGCGCATGGCGCTCGGGCTGATCAGGCCCGACGCCGGCACGGTCAAGCTCTTCGGCCGCGACCCGCTCGTCGAGGGCGTCCGCGCGCTCGAGGGGGTGGCCGGCTTCGTCGAGGCGCCGCGCTTCTACCCGTACCTGACCGGGCGCAAGAACCTCGAGCTCGTCGCCGCGCTCGACGGCGGCGACGCCGCGACGCGGATCGACGGCGCCCTGGACACCGTCGAGCTGGCCGATCGCGCCCGCGACAAGGTCGGCGGCTACTCGCACGGGATGCGCCAGCGCCTCGGCCTCGCCGGCGCACTGCTGCGCGATCCCCGGCTGCTGATCCTCGACGAGCCCGCGACAGGCCTGGACCCCGGCGGCATGCGCGACATGCGCATCCTCATCCGCCGGCTCGCCGACCAGGGCATGACCGTCCTGCTCTCGTCGCACCTCATGGCCGAGGTCGAGGAGCTCTGCGACCGCGTCGTGATCATCAGCAGCGGGCGCGTGCGCTACGAGGGCGCGCTGGACGAGCTGATCGCCACGACCGCCGGGCGCTACGAGCTGCGCACGACCGACGACCGGCGCGCGGCCCAGATCGCGGACGCCCAGCGCGGCATCGAGGACGTCATGCGCGACGCGCGCGGCCTGACCTTCGCCGCCGACGAGCGCGCCACGACGGCGCTGTCGATCGCGCTCGGCGAGGCCGGCGTCGGGATCGCTGCGCTGGTGCCGCGCACGGCGACGCTCGAGGAGCTGTTCTTCCGCATGACCGAGGACGCCGTGCTTCCGGCGGAGTCCGCCGAGCCCCCCGCCGCACCCGCCGGCGTCGCCGAGGAGGTGCGCGCATGACAGCGCGTCATTGCTCGACGGTCGTGCGCGTCGAGCCGAACGGCTGGGCCTCGCGATGACCGCCGTCGCCGCACCGCGGGCGCCCGCGCGATCTGCCAAGCGCCCGGGCATCGGGACCGTCTACCGCTGGGAGCTGCGCAAGCTGCGCTCCCAGAAGCGCACGTACCTCGGCCTCGGCGCGGCCGCGCTCGTGCCGCTGATCTTCATCGTCGCCCTGCTCTCGAGCAGCGGCGGGCCCGACGACGTCCCGTTCGGGCGCTACGTCCGCGAGACGGGCCTCGCGATCCCGCTCGTCGGGCTGCTGTTCAGCTCGATCTGGCTGTTTCCGCTGATCACGTCGCTCGTCGCCGGCGACATCGTCGCCTCCGAGGACAACCACGGAACGCTGAAGACGATCCTCACCCGCTCCACCGAGCGCTGGCAGATCTTCGCCGCCAAGTTGCTGGCGACGCTGACCTACGCGTTCGTCGCGCTGCTCATCTTCGTGTCCGTCGGCCTGGTCATCGGCGGCCTGATCTGGGGCTTCGATCCGCTGACGTCGCTGTCGGGCACGCGCATCTCGGCGGGCAGGGGCATCCTGCTGATCGGCGGCGCTGCGCTGGCCTACTTCCTGCCGATCATCGCGATCGCCACGATCGCGTTCCTGCTGTCGACGATCACGCACAACTCCGCGGGCGCCGTCGTCGGGACCCTCATCCTCTCGTTCATGATGCAGCTGCTGGCCGTCATCTCGGGCCTGGCCTTCATGAAGCCCTACCTGCTGTCGGAGCAGTTCGATTCCTGGCAGGGGCTGCTGCGCGAGCCGACGGACTGGGCGCCGATCGTGCACGCCGCCTGGATCTCGGCCTGCTACGCGGTCCCGGCGACGCTCTGGGCCTTCCTGGCGTTCCTGCGCCGCGACGTCGCGGGCTGAAGCCGGCTAGGGCTCGCGCTCGCCGAGCACGATCGCCTCGGCGGCGCGGGCGGCGTCGTCGACGAGCTCGGCGACCTGCGCCTTGGACTGGCGAAAGGCGCCCAGGACGTGCGCGGAGACGATCTCGGGGTCCGTCGAGTCGGGCCGCCCCACGCCGACGCGCACCCGCGTGAAGTCCGCGCCGCCGAGCTCCGCCTTCAGCGACTTCAGGCCGTTGTGGCCGGCAAGGCCGCCGCCGATGCGGGTGCGCACCTCGCCGAACGGGAGGTCGATCTCGTCGTGGACGACGAGCACGCGCTCGAGCGGGAGCCTGTAGGCCCCGCGCGCCGGGCCGACCGAGCGCCCGGCCTCGTTCATGTAGGTCTGCGGCAGCAGGATCGCCACCCGCGGGCCGCCGGGCCCGGTGCGGCCCTCGGTCAGCAGGCCCGCGTACTTCGTCTTTGGCCGCGGCAGCTCCCAGCGCTGCGCGAGCCGGTTCGCGACCTCGAAGCCGACGTTGTGGGGCGAGCCGGCGTAGCGCGAACCGGGGTTGCCGAGCCCGACCACGAGCCAGTCCACCGGCGCGCCCGCGCCGCCGCGGCCGGGCAGCCGCACGACGACCTGCTGCTACTCGTCGTCGCCGGCGTCGCCGTCGGCGGCCGGAGCGGCCTCGCCGACGCGCGCGGTCTCTTCTTCGAGCTCGTCGGTCTCGCTCTCGACCCGCGGCGGGCTGAGCGTCGCGATGACCGTCTCCTCGGGGTCGTCGAGCAGCTCGATGCCAGCGGGGATCGGCACCTGCGAGAGCGTCACGGTGTCGTTGATGTCCAGGTGCGAGACGTCGTAGGTGATCGACTCGGGGATCGAGGTCGGCAGCGCCTCGATGTTGAGCTCGCGCGTGATCTGCTCGAGCACGCCGCCCTCCTTGACGCCCGGAGAGTCGTCGCCGCCGGTGAGCTCCAGCGGCACGACCGCGTGGATGGCGACGTCGAGGTTCACGCGCAGCAGGTCGACGTGCATCGTCTCGCCGCGCACGGGGTGGTACTGGGCGCTCTTGAGGATCGCCGGGGTGGCGCTGCCCTCGTCGACGACCTCGAGCACCGCGCCTGTCGCTGCGAGCGCGTGGCGCAGCTCGCGGGCGTCGACGCTGAACGTCAGCGGCTCGGCCTCGCCGCCGTAGAGGATGCCGGGGACGCGGCCGCTGCGGCGCAGGCGGCGCGTGGAGCGCGAGCCCTCGGGCTCGCGCGGGGAGATGGAGAGCTTGGTGGTCTGCGATGCCATGGCGACGGCGAAGGGTACCGAACGGGCGCTCGCGGGACTCGGGAGCTACCCGGCGCCGAGCTGGTTGGTGGCCGCGAAGCTGCGCTGCACGTCGAACCAGGCGGGCTTCTTGGAGCCGTCGAAGCGCAGCAGGCCCTTCTCGTGGATCGGCGAGTCGGGGTGCGGGTTGCCGCCGTCCCAGTTCGGCCTGACGCGGAACTCCTGCAGCGCCCAGTAGATCGCGCCGCTCAGCCACGGCTTCGTCGCGTAGATCCCGAGGTGGAAGTTGACGAAGTCCTGCTGGAACTGGAACGTGCCCTTCTCCTCGACCGGGCCGTCGCGGTTGGCCTCCGCGCCGAACTCCGAGACGAAGATCGCCTTGTTGGGGTAGCAGCCGCGGATCGTGTCGAGGAAGTCCGTCAGCGCGTCGCGGTCGGCGATCTGGCCGTTGGGGCCTGGATACCAGCCGAAGTAGTCGTTGATGCCCACGACGTCGAGCGCGGCGTACTGCGGGCGACAGCCGGCCGACGGGTAGCCCGCGACCGCGAGCCCGATCGGCCGCGACGGATCGAGCGCCTTCGCTTGGCGCACGGCGCGCTCGATGTAGTTCTGCTGGACCGGGCCCGGGCGCGAGGACAGCTCGTTGCCGATCGACCACAGCATGATCGAGGCGTGGTTCTGGTTGGCGATGATGTTGTCCTCGAGCTCGCGGGCGGCGAGCTTGCGCACCGCGACGCGCTTGAGGTACTGCGTCTTGACGGAATAGACCGGGATCTCGGACCACATCAGCAGCCCCACGCGGTCGGCGAGCTCGTACATCTCGGGATGCAGCGGATAGTGCGACCGGATCACGGTGGCGCCGAGCTCCTTGGCCTGGGCGATGATCTGCGCGCGCCGCGCGCTGTCGATCGCAAAGCCCTTGACCGGGTCGTCCTCGTGGATGCCGACCCCGCGCAGGCTGAGCGGGCTGCCGTTGAGCGTCAGGCGGCCGCCGACGACCTTGATCGAGCGGATCCCGCTGTGCACCGTGTAGGCGAGCACCTTGCGACCCCCCGCGCGCACCGTGAACCTCGATTCATAGAGCTGGGGGCTGGCGGGGGACCACAGGCGCGGGTTGTGCACCCGGATGCGGGCGTCGAACGTCGCGAAGGCCTTGGAGCCGACGGCCTTCGTGCCGAGCGCCATCCGCTGGCCGCCGAAGCTCCCGGTGACGCGCACCCGGGCGGAGGCGTCGCCGTAGTTGCGCACGACGATGCGCGCGAGCACGCTGGCGTCGCAGGTCGCGCACGGCAGGTCGGGGCGCACGAGCATGCTCGTGATGTCGACCTTGTCCACGCGCTGGAGGTAGACCTCGCGCAGCAGGCCGCCGTAGTTCCACCAACCGCCGGCGGGATCGCCCGAGCCCGTGAGGCCCGAGGGCGGGAAGTCGGTGCGCAGGCGGCGGTCGTCGACACGGATCACGAGGCGATTGGTGCCCTGGCGCTTGAGCAGGCTGCGCGGCAGCCGCAGGTCCCAGGGCAGGTAGGCGCCGGTGTTGCGCCCGATCGGCGTGCCGTTGAGCCACACGGTCGAGCGGTAGTTGACGGACTCGAAGCGCACGAGCCAGTCCATCCGCGCGCGCCGGTCGGGCAGGTGGAAGTCCTTGCGATACCAGGCCGTCGTGCCGGTCATCGACGCGACGGAGTTGTCCCCTGCGTTCCAGGCGTTGGGCACGGTGGTCGTCGTCCACCCGTCGACCGTCGTCTGACGCTGGAAGCGCTGGCGCTGGCCGACGCCCGCCGTGTCGAGGCGAAAGAGCCAGCTGCCGCCGAGCAGGTAGCGGTTGTCGGGGCCGTCCTTGTAGATCGTCCCGTGGGTGATGCCGTCGGCGGCCGATGCCGTGGAGGCGCACGCCAGGGCTGCGCCGAGCAGGACCGTCGAGAGTGCGAGCAGGCGGGCGATGCGCATGGTCGTCGGGGGGCAGAACACCGGCGGGCGCTGCGAGTTGTGCTGCCTCACGGACAGCTTCCCTCGCGGTCTGCCAGCGGCGCGCTGAGGCGCAGCAGGCTAACCGAGAGACCGGCGAACACGTTGCCGGTCCGGCGCACGCGTACGCACTGGACGATCGTGTTCGCCTCGCGACCCTTCAGAAACCAGACGACGCGCGTCGTGTTCGTCCGCGAGCGCAGCGCATGCGCGGTCTTGGACACATAGAGCGCGATCTGCACGTCACCGGGCCTGCGCAGCCGGCGCGCATCGGCGCGGACGGTCGCGACGCAGGCCGGGTCGCGGCACTTCAGGTGCGCCAGCATCGCGTTCGCGTCACCGCGCGACTGCGCGCGCAGCAGCTCGACGACCTGCCCGCGCTCGTCGGTGTCGGCGCTGAGCCAGCGGCCGACGATCACGCTGACGGCGAGGAATGCGACGACCGCGACGACGATGAGGACGAGGCGCTTCACGCCCCCATCATGAGGCGGCGTGCGCGCCGAGCGCGCCGCCGGCGCTCAGGCGGTCGGCTGGAAGTCGTCTCCGTTGAGCTCGAGGAAGCGGTGGATCGAGGCGTCCTGATGGTCCATCCGCCGCGCGACGTTGTGGGCGTGCTCGGCCGCGCGCTGCTCGAAGTCCTCCAGGCAGCGCTCGGGGTCGTCGTTGAGCTGGTAGACGTGGGCCAGGTCCGGCTGGGCGCACACGATCCCCAGCGGCGGGCGGCCCTCGGCGAGCGTGCGCGCGCCGCAGACCGCGGTGACGAGCAGGCGCCGCTCGGGTGCGGTCAGGGCGACCGGCATGAGGCGCGCGGCCGGCAGGCGCAGGTTGAGGTCGATCGAGCGGTCGATCGTGATCCTGCTGCCGGTGACCGCCGCCAGCTCGTCCGCCCACAGCGACAGCACGGTGTCGGACGCGACGATCGCGTCGCGCAGCGCCCGCGCCTGGGAGGCGTAGAGCTCCTCGGCCTCGTCGCGCGACGAGGCGTCGGCGAGGTCGAGGTCGCACGGGACGCGCAGCAGCTCGGACGCCCCGACGGCGGCGCCGGCGGCCCGGCCGCCGTGTGCGACGTAGGTCTGGAGCGTGCCGAGGTCGCGGCGGCCGTGGAAGATCACGGTCAGCGCATCGGAGACGGGCAGGTCGGACACCTTGAGCGCCACGGACACGCACGCCTGCGCATCGATGAGCGCTCGCTGCAGCAGATCGTCTGCCTGGTCCATGTCGCCTCCTCGGTGTTCGGAGTCATGGTGACGGTCCGGGGGTACCCTCCGCAACCATGAAGATTCTTTACAAACCCTTCGGGATCGTTATCGGCATCCTTGCCGGTTTTCTTGCGCGCCAGGTCTTCAACCAGGTGTGGGGCCATATCGACGACCGCGAGCCTCCCAAGGCCACGACCGAGGAGTCCAGCTGGGGCCAGGTCCTCGGCGCGGCGGCGGTGCAGGGCGCGACGTTCGCCGTGACGAAGGCGGCGGTCAACCGCAGCGGGGCCAAGGGCTTCGAGCGGCTGACCGGCTTCTGGCCGGGCGAGAAGCGACCCGAGAAGGAGTAGGCGCTCACCCGCGCAGGACGAAGCCGCGCTCGGCGAGCACGGCCAGGTCGTCCTCGAACGCCGCGAAGTCGCGCGCCTGCAGGTGCTCGAACGGCACGCCGCCCGGGCCCCTGCGGCGCAGCCAGCGGCGCAGCACGCCCTCCCCCACGCGCTCGGACGCCTCGGCGGTGAGGTCGAGCAGGATCTGCAGCTCGGGCCGGTGGTGCAGGTCGTTTGAGAGCACCGCGAGCGGATCGGCCGCGAGAACCTCGCAGAGCTCGTCGTCGGTGAGGCCGAGGCGCTCCATGAGCTCGGCTGCCGGAGAGTCCATCGGCGCTCAGAACAGCTGATTCTCGCCACCGAAGACGTCGCTGACGGAGCGGTCGGCGAAGATGCTGCGGATCGAGTCCGTGAGCAGGTCGGCGCAGGACAGGACCTGGATGTTGTCGGGCGCGCCGGGCCGCAGCGGGATCGTGTCGGTCACGACGATCTGCTCGAAGCCGGCGGCGGCGAGGTTCTCGTAGGCGTTGCCGCTGAGCACCGGATGCGTGGCGGCGGCGTAGACGGCGCGCGCGCCGGCCTCCAGCACGCTCTGCGCGGCGACCTTCAGGGTGCCGG
>JAXDFS010000293.1:0-10300 GCA_034665465.1 Solirubrobacteraceae bacterium | reverse complement strand
CGATGATCACCCGGCAGGGCCGCTCTGCGAGGACCGTCTCGAGGGTCTTGCCGAACACCGTCGTCCCGGTCCGCGCGGGCAGCGGCATGACGATCGCCTGCGAGTGGATCGTCCGGGCCTCGTCGATGATCACGCGGCCGCCCTGGCCGGCGCGGATCTTCACGACGCGGCCGGTCACGCGTCGCCCGACCAGCCGGCGGGCGTGCTCGATGACCGAGGCGGCGGCCGCCTCGCGCTCGGGCAGCTCGGCGTCGATCGGCGAGGACTGCGGGACGGTGATCAGCACGATCACGTAGATGCCGCGGCCCCCGCGCGCGGCGAGCTTGGCGGCCGTGCCCATGATCTGCGGCGTGAAGTGGTCGAGCTCGAGCGCGACGAGCACCGACTGGTACTCGGCCTCGGTGGCCGTCACGGGCTGCGGGATGACGATCTTCGCGGTCGTCGTGAGGTCCAGGCCGTGGCGGCGGCGGTAGAAGGCGTAGATCGTTATGCCGAGCACCAGCCAGATCGGCCCGGCCACGGCGACCGCCGGGTGCTTGACCGTCACGACGAGGAACGACAGCGTCGTGGCGAGGCCGCCGAAGACCGCGAAGCCCGGCACGTCGCGGCCTGCGATCCGCACGTTGCCGGGGCTGCGGTAGGGGCGCGGCTGATCAGGCTTGGTGATCCGCAGGCGGATCACCGCGGCGTGCGCGATCGTGAACGACAGCATCGCGCCGAACGCGTACATGTTGGCGAGGAAGTCGGCCTGGCCGGGCAGCAGCGTCAGACAGGCGATGACGCCGAAGACGAGGATCCCCACCCACGGCGTCCCGTACCGCGGGTGCAGCTGGCGCAGGCGGTCGGGCACCTGGCGGTGGATGCCCATCGAGTAGACCAGGCGCGAGACGCCGATGATCCCGGCGTTCGTCGCGATCAGCAGGATCGTCGCCGCGAGCAGGCCGACGTACAGCTCGGCGGGCTGCTGGAAGAAGCCGAGGTCCAGCTGCTTGATGACCCCGAGGATCGGGTCGCCCGCGAAGCCGCCCTCGCTCTCAGGCACCCCGAGCAGGGTCCGGTACTGGCCCGTCGCCGGATCCAGCGCCACCGGCAGCGCCGACAGCGCGACCGCCGGCAGCGTGAAGTAGATCGCGTAGACCGCCGTGCGCACGCGCGCGATCGCCTTGGGGATCGTGACCGCCTCGTCCTTGGCCTCCTCGGCCATGTTGGAGATCGTCTCGATGCCGGTGTAGGCGATCATCCCGATCGGGATCGCGAGCAGGAACTGTGTCCAGGTCGGCGCGACGCCGAAGTGGATGTTGTTCGCGAGCTTGTCGGGCGAGAAGACGAGCAGGCCTCCGACGATCACCATCAGCACCTGCGTGAAGAAGTCGACGACCGCCAGGACGATGTTCAGCCCCGCCGACTCCTTGACGCCCACGACGTTGATGAGCGACAGCGCGATGATGACGCCGGCCGCGAAGATCACGTCGCCGGGGGCCGAGCGCAGCGGGTCCCAGAACAGGCCTCCGATGTAGTGCGGCACGAAGAACGCCGAGATCGCGACCGTGATCACGTAGTTGAGCATCTGCGCCCAGGCCGCGAAGAACGAGACGAACTCGTTGAACGCGTGGCGCGCGAAGCTCGACGAGCCGCCGGCCTCGGGGAACATCGCGGTCGCCTCTGCGTACGTCGCAGCCGTGCAGAAGAAGAAGATGCCGGTGATCACGAACACCAGCGGGGTGAGGCCGAGCGCCAGCCCCGCGACGAGGCCCAGGGCGTAGTAGATCGACGAGCCGACGTTGCCGTAGGCGGTGGCGAACAGCGCGTTGACCCCCAGCACGCGCTGGAGGCCCTGGAGCCGGCGTTGGGCCATCGGGGCGGCAGGTTACGCCGGTGACCTCCGACGCGATCCGCGAAGATCCTCGCATGGCGACCGAGATCGAGCGCAAGTTCCTCCTGCACGAGCTCCCGGCGACGCTGCGCCTCGCGCGCGGGGAGACGATCAGGCAGGGCTACCTCGCGCTCGACGGCGACACCGAGGTGCGGCTGCGAACGGGCTCGCAGGCGCCGATGCTCACCATCAAGGCCGGGCGCGGCGAGGTTCGCACCGAGGTGCAGCTGCCCGTCGAGGGCCGCGACGCACAGGCGCTCTGGGACCTCACCGAGGGCCGGCGGCTGGAGAAGACCCGGCGGCTGGCGCGCCTCGGGGGCGACACGGTCGCAGAGGTCGACGAGTACACCGGCGACCTCTCCGGGCTTGTCGTCGCCGAGGTCGAGTTCGCCGACGAGCAGCGGGCGCGGGCGTTCGAGCCGCCAAGCTGGTTCGGGCGCGAGCTCACCGGCGACAGCGCCTACGCCAACCGCAGCCTCGCCTGCGACGGCCTGCCGGCCGGATGATCGCCAGGCGCCTCGCGCCCTTCGGCACGACGATCTTCACCGAGATCTCGGCGCTCGCAGCGCGCACCGGCGCCATCAACCTCGGCCAGGGCTTCCCCGACACCGACGGCCCGGCGGAGATCGTCGACGCCGTGGCCGCCGCGATGCGCAGCGGCGCCGCCAACCAGTACGCGCCGCTGGCCGGCGTGTCGCAGCTGCGCACGGCGATCGCCGCGCACCAGCGCCGCTGCTACGGCCTGGAGATCGACGCCGACGACGGCGTGCAGGTGACCTTCGGCGCGACCGAGGCGATCGCGGCCACCATGCTCGGCCTGCTCGAGCCCGGCGACGAGGTCGTCGTCTTCGAGCCCTACTACGACTCCTACGCGGCGACGATCGCGATGGCCGGCGCCACGCGGCGGCTCGTGACGCTGCGCCCCCCGGACTTCGCGATCGACCCCGGCGAGCTCGCCGCCGCCGCGACCGGCGAGCGCGTGCGGATGCTGCTGCTCAACTCGCCGCACAACCCCACCGGCCGGGTGCTGACACGTCCCGAGCTCGAGGCGATCGCAGGCGTGTGCGTCGAGCACGACCTGATCGCCGTGACCGACGAGGTCTACGAGCACCTCGTCTTCGACGGCGAGCACGTGCCGCTCGCGACCCTGCCCGGCATGGCCGAGCGGACGCTGACGATCTCCAGCGCGGGCAAGTCGTTCTCGTTCACCGGCTGGAAGATCGGCTGGTGCAGCGGCCCGCCGCGGCTGGTCGCCGGCGTGCGCTCGGCCAAGCAGTTCATGTCCTTCGCCGGCGGGACGCCGTTTCAGCACGCCGTCGCGGCCGCCCTCGCGCAGGCCGAGCGCCACGTGGCGCCGCTGCGCGCATCGCTGCAGGCCGGCCGCGATCGCCTCTGCGAGGGGCTGCGCGCGGCGGGCTACGACGTCTGCGTCCCGCAGGGCGGCTACTTCGTCAACGCCGACGTCGCGCCGCTGGGCGTCCACGACGCCGGCCCGTGGTGCCGGGCGCTGCCGGCCCGCGCCGGCGTCGCGGCGATCCCGACGAGCGCCTTCTACGCCGATCCCGACGCCGGCCACACGCTCGTGCGGTTCGCCTTCTGCAAGCGGCCGGAGGTCATCGACGAGGCCGTCGCGCGGCTCGTCGCCGCGGGCGCGTGAGCTTCGTTACGGTACGCCCATGGGCGCGATGAGCGGCAGCGCGAGCACCGAGATCGAGGCCCCGCTGGCGGCCGTGTGGGCGGTCGTCGAGGACGTCGCCACCGCGCCCGACTGGCAGAAGGGCCTGGACACGATCACCGTGCTCGAGCGCGACGAGCAGGGGCGCGCGGTGCAGTGCGAGACCAGGACCGACGCCAAGCTCAAGGTCTTCACCGCGCGCGTGCGCTTCGCGTACGCCTCCCCGAGCGAGCTGAGCTGGACGCAGGAGGGCGGCGACCTGCGTTCGATGGAGGGCTCGTGGCAGCTCGAGGACGCGGGCGACGGGCGCACACGCGCCACGTACACGCTCGACGGCGATCCCGGCGTGCTCATGGGGCGCTTTCTCAAGGGCGCGCTGGAGGAGAAGATCCGGGCCATCCTGATCGACGGGCGCCCGGGCGAGCTCAAGGCGCGCGTGGAGGGCGGGTGAGCCGGGGTGGGGAAGCTCTCCGGTAGCGCGAGCGCCGACATCGCGGCCCCGCTGGAGCAGGTCTGGGCGATCGTGGCCGATGTCGACGGCTGGCCGGCATGGCAGGCGACGATCAGCGAGCTCGAGGTCAGCGACCGCGACGCCGACGGGCGCCCGGTGCTCTGCGAGGTCGTCTTCGATGCCAAGGTCCAGACGATCCGCACCGTGCAGCGCGTGCGCTACGACCCGCCGCACGTCCTGGAGTTCACCCAGGAGAGCGGCAGCCTGAAGTCGCTGCACGGCCACTGGCGCCTGGAGGATCTGGGCGATGCGCGCACGCGGGCGACCTACGAGCTCGAGGTCGTCATCGCGGGCATGCTGGGGATGCTGGTGACGGGCGCCGTCGAGGACAAGCTGCGCGAGCGCCTCGTCACGCAGCTGCCGGGCGAGCTGCGGGCGCGCGCGGAAGGTGGGTAGGCCGACGGTCGCAACCTTCCCGCGGCGCGGGCGTTCGAGGACCATGCACAGGGTCTCCCGCAGCGCCGTCGTCATCGCGTCGTGCGCAGCCGCGCTCGCCGCCGCCTCCCCCGCCCGTGCGGCCTGGTCGCCGGCGCAGGCGTTGCCTGGCAGCGCCGGCCGCTACCCGCTGGTCGCCGCCTACGCAGGCGGGGGTGCGGCGAGCATCGGGATGTACGGCCCGCTCGCGCTGGTCCCGAGCACGCCGCAGGCTCCGCTGGCGTTCTCGGCCCTGGCGCCGGGCGGTCCGCCGCCGGCGCCGACCGCCCTGCCCGACGGCCTCGGATCCCCGGTCGCCGTCTCCCCCGGCGCCACGATGCTCGCCGTCGGCGGGCCGCGCAGCCCGCTGGACTACTTCGGCAGCGAGATCACGCCCGCGCGGCTGCGCGTCGCGATCGGGCCGGTCGGCGGCCCCCTGCGCCGGATCGCCACGCACGCGATCGCGGGCACGAAGACGCTGGCGGCGGCCGTCGACGACGCCGGTGACGCCGCGGTGGTCTTCTCGCGCTGCGTCGACAAGAGCTGCTCCACGCGCTCGGTGCTCGCGACGTTCCGTCGCCGCGGCCGCGGCTTCGGCACCCCGGTCGTGCTCGCCCGGCGCACCGGCTACCCCGTCGCCGCGGTCGCGCTGAACCCCCGCGGCGACGCGATCGTGGCCTGGATCCAGCACCGCGCGACCGGGCGCGGCAACAACGTGCGCGTGCGCACGCGCCACGCTGACGGGACGCTGACGAAGCTCCGCCTCGCCGGGCCGACGGCGCCGGTGCCGTCGATCGCGGTCACGCTCACGGCCGGACGCCACGGGACCGTCTCGTGGTTCAGCGAGGCCGTCGGGGAGGGGTCTGTCGGCGGGCCGCTGTCGGTCTTCGAGTCCGAGGTCGACTCCCACGGCACGATCGGCGCGCTCAACGTCCTGGACCGCGGGACGCCGTCAGGCCACGGCGAAGCCGACGCCGTCCGCGGCGCGCGCCTGCGCACGATCCTCGGGGCCGACGGCGTCACGACCTTCGCCTGGACCGGCTTCGCGAACGGGCACTACGTCGTGCGCGCCGACCGCTTCCACCGCGACGTCGGCAACACCGAGACGCTCTCCCCCGCGAATGTCGACGCCCAGCTCATGGACCTTGCGAGCGACGGCGCGGGCGACGCGCTCGCGGTCTGGGAGACGGTCCCGGGCACGGCGACCGCTCCGGGCGTCGCAGCCGTCATCCGCGCGCCGGGCTCGGCGACCTTCGGCGCGCCGCAGCTGGTGCTCGGCGGCGCCGACGCGAGCGGCACCGCCGCCGGCGCGATCGCGCCCGGCGGGCGGGCGATCGTCGCGGGCGGGCCCGAGGTCGTGCTCAACCGCGCCGCCCCGCCCGAAGTACGCGTGACGCAGCTGCTCGGCTGAGCGGCGACCCGTCTGGATCCTGCGCCGTCAGGCGTGCTCGTGCGCGCGACGGTGCGCGCGCAGCCAGAGCCCGACCGCGATCACCGCAAAGACCATGAACAGCGTGCTCACCGCAAGGCGCACCGCCTCGAAGACGGCGCCCTTCACACCGAACGCCTCGAGCATGTTCGCGGTGACGGCGAGCGACGCGAAGAACCACACGACCTGCGAGGCCCGTGCGCGCAGTGCCTTCATGCGCTGCCTGCCTCCGGCGCGAACGTCCGGATGGATCGCCCACACCGCGGCCCCGCCTGTCAAAAATCCGCCCACGAGGGTGAGCAGGACGTCGAGGTAGACGTGCTGCTCGCTGCGCAGTACGAGCCGCGCGATCGTGATGGCCACTGCCGCAACGAGGACGGTCGCCACGACCCTCCTCCTCGTCGCGCGATCCCAGGGCGTCTCAGCCATCGACGCGCAGCTCCCCGCGCTCGATCGCCGGCTCGACCTCGCCGGCCGCACCGCCGCCCGCCTCCCAGCGGCTGCAGGCGTCGCGCGCGAGCGCGTCGAGGAAGTCGTCGCCGTGCAGCGGGTCGTGATGGAAGAGCAGCAGCCTGCGGGCGGCGGCACGCCGGGCGAATGCGAGCGCATCGGTCAGGGAGGAGTGCCCCCAGCCGAGATGACTGGGGTACTCGTCGTCGGTGTACTGCGCGTCGTGGATCAGCAGGTCCGCGTCACGCGCAAGCTCGAGGCCGGAGATCCACTCGTCCTCGAGCTCGTCCAGCGGGGCGCCGAGCGCCGGCTCGTGGTCGGGGATGTAACACAGCGATGCGCCGGCGTCCTCGATGCGGTAGCCGAGCGTCGGCCCGCGGTGGCTCACCGACTGCGCGCGCACCGTCGCCGAGCCGATCTGCCACTCGCTGGCGGCGGCCTCGCGGAAGGACACGCGACAGGGCAGCTCGCGCACCTCGACGGGTGACAGCGGGGCGGAGATGTAGCGCGCGATCCGGTCCAGGAGCGGCGCCTCGGGAGCGGCCGGCCCCCAGATGACGATCTCGGCCTCGCTCTGAAAGCACGGCGCGAAGAACATGAGGCCCTGGATGTGGTCGAGGTGCAGGTGCGTGAGCAGGATGTTCACGGGCCCCTCGTGGGCGGCCAGCGTCAGCCCCAGCGTGCGGATCCCGGTGCCGGCGTCGAGCACGAGCAGCGTGCCGTCGGAGAGCGTCACGCCCACGCACGACGTGTTGCCGCCGTAGCGCATCGTCTCGGGCCCGGGCGCCGGGATCGAGCCGCGCGCGCCCCAGATCTTCACCCTCACGGCGCCGCGCTCCCCTCCCCCTTGGGCCAGAACACGACGATCGCGCCATGGAAGTTCTGGTCGCCGACGAGCGGCAGCGCGCTGGCCTCGATCGCGTGCTCGGCGCCGCCCGCCGAGCGGATCCGGAAGCCCCCGTGCGACGGGCGGTTGCCGCGCAGGGCCGCCGTCAGGGGAACCTGGTCGTAGGGGATCGGCTCACCGTCCTCGTCGAAGGGACCGAACGTCGCGGTCCACTCGGCGGCCGCCATCTGGCCCGTCTCCTCGAAGCGCCGGCCGAGCAGCGCGCCGGCGGCCTCGTTGAAGAACAGCAGGTTGCCCTCGGCGTCGACGAGGAAGGCCGGCGTGGACAGGCTCGAGAGCAGGTTGCGGGCGAGGATCAGCTGGAGAGGGCGCGCGCCGGCCACCTGCAGACCATCTCAAATCCCGGCCGGCGCGGTGAGGCGCTCAGGCGGGGGTGGGCTGGCGCTCGCGCTCCCAGTCCGACCGTGCGGCGTCGAAGTCGGCCCAGAGGTCCTCCGACGGGCCGCAGTCGGGCTTGGTCGGCTCGGGCGGGGCGGGCCGGAAGTGGCTGCCGCCGCCGTCGTCGTCCTCGTCCTCGCTGTCGTCGCCCTGCTCGGGCACGCGGGTCATCCCCACGCACAGGCACGCGCCGACGACGACGATCGCGCCGGTGCCGGCGAGCGCCGACTCGAACCACAGACCGAGCAGCGCCAGGACGATCGCGGCCGCGACGGTCAGGCTGCCGCCGCACGCGAGCGCGGCGCGGGCGACGCGCGCGCGGCGCGTCGCGTTCTCCGGAAGAGGCCCGATGACCGCCATCGCGAGCCCCAGCGCGAAGACGTAGAGCAGGGCGTTCACCAAAACCAGCATCCGCTCATGATGATTCCCTGGGCCGTCGCGATCAAACGGAGAGGACACACGTACGGCAAGCTTGGCGTGACGGCGCCGACACACTCCGCCTTGAGGTCCCGGGGCTATGGTCAGCCCATGAGCCGGACGACGGGGATGGATGCGGAGATCGAGTATGCGGCGTCCTCCGAAGAATGGCTGCGCCACACGCTCGAGGAGATCCTCGTCCAGCTGCGCGTGCTGCTGGACATCGACGGCTGCGCATTTCAGGTCGTCGACTGGGAGCGCCGCCTCATCCGCCCGGCTGCGGCGTGGTTTCAGACCCCCGCGATCCGCGCGACGCTGCGCCCCGTGCTCGACCGGCCCTACGATCCCGAGCGCGGCGGGGTGACGGAGGGGGCAATCGAGAGCGGGCGCCCGCTGCTGATCGCGCGCGTGTCCGACTGGTCGGGCAGCCACGCTCTGCGCGAGCGCCTGCGCGACCATCTCGACGAGCAGACGGCCGAGGCCGCGTGGGCCTGGTATCGCTCGTCGTCGTTCATCTCCTGCCCGGTCCGCACGACCGGTGGTCGCACGCTCGGTGTGCTCGCGCTGTCGTCGGCGCCGCCGCGGCCGGTGCTGGGCGAGGAGCAGCTGCGCGTCGTCGAGGTGTTCGCGAACCTCGCCGCGCTCGCACTCGAGCGCTCCGAGCTGCTCGAGCGCGAGGCGCAGCGCGCCGGCACCGAGGAGCTGCTGCACGCGGCCGCGCAGGCGATGACCGCCTCGCTGGACCTCGAGCGCGTCTACGCGGCGATCGTCGAGCAGGCGGCGATCGTCGCCGGCGCGCCGGCGGTCATGCTGCTGCGCCTGGACACCGTCACGCAGACCCTCCGCGTCGTCGCGAGCCAAGGCGTGAGCGAGCGCCTCATGACCCACCGCTTCGTGCGTGGCGAGGGGATGATCGGCCGGGCCTTCGACAGCGGCGTGCCCTACGTCAGCCGCCCCGACGACCGCGCCGGCGCGCTGCCGTGGGTGTTCGACGAGGGCGTCGGCTCCTTCGCGCACGTCCCGCTGGGCCTGGGGCCGCGGCGCTTCGGCGTCCTCACCGTGATCCATCCCGACGCCGACGCCCTCGGCCCGGGCTGCCTGGCGCTGCTGGAATCGTTCGCGCGGCCCGCGGCGGCCGCGATCGCCAACGCGCTCGAGTTCCAGCACGAGCGCAAGCTCGCGACCGCGCTCACGCGCGGCTTCGTCCCCGGCGCGCCACCCGAGCTCGAGGGCTTCTCGCTCGGCCTCGTCTACGAGCCCGTCGGCCACGAGGCCTCGGGCGGCGACATCTTCGGGGTCTGGCGGCTTCCGAGCGGCGCGCTGGCGGTGCTGGTCGGCGACGTCAGCGGCAAGGGCCTGGAGGTCGCCGCCGCCAGCGCGATGGTGCGCTTCTTCGTGGAGGCGCGCTCCTGGGACTCCGAGCAGCCCGGCGAGGTCCTCGCGCAGGCCAACGCGATCCTGCGCCGCAGGCTTCCCGGCCGGGTGTCGCTCGTGACGACCTTCCTGGCGGTCATCGACGGCGGCGTGCTGCGCTACGCGAACGCCGGTCACATCCCGCCGCTGGTCGTGAGCGGCGACGAGCAGCCGCGCGAGCTGCTCACGACCGGGATGCCCCTGGGCGTGACCGACGACCCGGTCTACGAGCAGCACGAGGTGGCCTTCGGCGCCGGCGACCTGCTGTTCGCCAGCACCGACGGCCTGCACGAGGCGCGCCGCGCCGGCGAGCTGTTCGGCCCGGAGCGGGTGAGCGCGCTCGTCGCCGAGCACGCCGGGTCGCTGGAGCCGCAGGCGCTCGTCGAGCTCCTCTACGCGGCAGCCGAGGACTGGGCGCACGAGCTGGGCGACGACGTCGCGATCATCGCGCTGCGCCGCCGCGGCGACGCCGGCCCGGAGATCCGCCGCGAGCAGGCGGACGGCCCCGCGTCCCGGGAGCTCTACGCCCAGTACCAGCGCCTCGTACGCGAGCGCCTCGGCGAGGGCTTCGTCCCGACCGAGCGGATCTTCGCCACCGAGGACGTCTTCGCGCGCGAGGGCGGCGTGTGGCTCGTCAGCTACGACGAGGACGGCAGGGCGGTCGGCTGCGGCGGCCTGCGCACGCTCGAGCCCGAGGTCGGCGAGATCAAGCGCATGTTCGTCACCTCGCACGCCCGCGCGCGCGGGCACGGGCGCCGTCTGCTGCGCGCGCTCGAACGCGAGGCGGCCGCCCAGGGGCACCGCTGCGTGCGCGGCTTGACGACCGCGGTCCT
>JAXDFS010000292.1:0-7762 GCA_034665465.1 Solirubrobacteraceae bacterium | reverse complement strand
GCACGATCTGGAAGGTCGAGAACCACTGCTTCACGACTCGCACCAGCGTCAAGCGCGGCGTCGTAGCCGTCTTCGACCGCGGACTGCACCGCACCGTCCTCGTCAACGCCGGCGAGACCTATGTCGCCAAGCTGCGCTGAAGGAGGGCGGACCTCATCGGGAGGTCCGCTGGGTGGCAAGATCGCGCCCCTCCAACACCCTCAATAGGACGCAACCGGCTACAAGCACACGGACGGCATGAGCACCAAGGGACGAAGGACCAAGCCGACGCGCGCATACTGAGGGCCCATGATCCTTGACGCGATCGAGATCCCGATCGTCCTCGCGCCGCTGGCCGGCGGCCCGGCGACCATCGATCTCGCGGTCGCGGTCAGCGCGGCGGGGGGTCTCGGCTTCCTCGCCGCGGGCTATCGCACGGCAGCCGACGTCCGCGAGCAGGTGCAGGCGTTTCGCGCTCGCAGCGACCGGCCGTTCGGCGTCAATCTCTTCACCCCGCAGGCGACGGCGACCCCTGCCGCCGTATACGCGGCCTACGTCGAGCGCCTGCAGCCCGAGGCCGTCCGCGCGGGGGTCCGACTTGGCGAGCCGCGCTTCGACGACGACGACTGGGAGGGCAAGCTCGCGGCGCTGTACGAGCTCGCGGTGCCCGTGGTGTCGTTCGTGTTCGGCTGCCCGCAGGCAGACGTCATTGCTGCGCTGCGCGCGCGCGGCTCCTCGGTCTGGGTGACCGTCACGAGTCCGGCGGAGGCTCGTCGCGCCGAGGACGCCGGCGTCGATGCCCTCGTCGTCCAGGGGTACGAGGCGGGTGGGCACCGCGGCTCCTTCTCCGACGGCGAACAGCCGGCCTTCGGGTTGCTGGCGCTCCTGCAACTCGTCGGTGAGCGCGCCGGCGTGCCCCTCATCGCGGCGGGCGGCATCGCCACGGGCCGTGGCGTCGCCGCCGCGCTCGCCGGCGGTGCTCGCGCGGCCCAGGTCGGCACGGCGTTCTTGCGCTGTCCCGAGGCGGGCACCTCGGCTGCGCACCGCGCCGCGCTCGCGACCGCCGCGCCGACGGCGATCACGCGCGCCTTCACCGGCAAGCCGGCGCGCGGGATCGTGAACCGGTTCATGCGCGACCACGGCGACGACGCGCCTCTCGCGTATCCCGAGCTGCACCACGTCACGGCGCCGCTGCGACGGGCCGCGCGGGAGAGCGGAGACCCTGACGTCATCAACCTCTGGGCCGGGCAGACACATGAGCTGGGCACCGATGAGTCCGCGGCCGTCGTGGCGCGGCGGCTTGCCGACGAGGCGCGGACCGCCCTGCGGCGAGCGGATGGCCTGTGGGGGGCGGCTAGCGACTGAGACCGCGCCGTTAGCGCTGTGCGTCGCAGGGTAAGCGGCGGGGGCACGAACGGGAGGAGATCCGTGGAGGACGATCGCAGAGACGCGGTGAACGGGACCGGCGACGGGCGTCGCACCGATGTCGCCGCGATCGAGCAGTCCGACGCCTACCGCAGCCTGGTCGCCCAGCGCCGGCGCTTCACCATCATTGCGAGCGCCGTCTTCTACGCGGTCTTCGCGGCGTTCGTGGCGCTCGCGTCCTGGGGCCACGACCTCATGGGCAGGCGCATCTCCGGCGGCTTGGCGGTCGGGTACCTCGCCGCGCTCGCCGTGATCGTCGCCGTCTGGCTCGTCGCGTTCGCCTATTCGCGGGCGAGCGTGCGCGTCTTCGAGCCGCTCGCCGAGCGCGCTCGCGAGGGCCGCGACTGATGATCGTCGCCGCCGGCACCGCCCACGGGCTGACGCTCGGCGTCTTCGCGGTCATCCTCGCGATGACGCTCGCCATCACCTACTGGGCCTCGCGGCGAACGCGCGACGCCACGTCTTTCTGGGCCGCCGATCGCGGCATCACCGGCGCCCAGAACGGCCTGGCGATCGCCGGCGACTACATGTCCGCGGCGGCCTTCCTCGGCACCGTCGGGCTGATCTACCTCTTCGGCTTCGACGGGTTCATCACCGGCGTCGCCGCGCTCGCCTCGTTCGTCACCGTGCTGCTGCTGCTGGCCGAGCGGATGCGCAACGCCGGGCAGTTCACGATGGCCGACGTCCTCGCCTTCCGCCTGAACGCCAAGCCGGCACGGTCCGCCGCGGCGATCGGCACGCTCGTCGTGGTCGGCTTCTACCTCATCGCCCAGATGATCGCGGCGGGCGCGCTGTTCGAGGCGCTGGCGGGGATCACGTTCCCGGTCGCGGTCGTGCTGACCGGCGCGTTCATGCTCGTCTACGTGCTCTTCGGCGGCATGATCGCCACGACCTGGGTGCAGATCGTCAAGGCCGTGCTGCTGATGACCGGCGTCGTCGTGCTGACGGTGCTCGTGCTGCGCCGCGTCAGCTGGAACCCGTTCGAGGTCATGGCGCGCGCGCCGGCCCACAGCGACGCCGGCGACGCGTTCCTCGCCCCCGGCCAGTTCTTCAAGAAGCCGCTGGACAGCGTCTCCACGGCGCTGGCGTTCCTGCTCGGCACCGCCGGCCTGCCGCACATCCTCATGCGCTTCTTCACGGTGCCCGACGGCCGCGCGGCGCGCCGCTCTGTCGGCTGGGCGGTCGCGGTCATCGGGACGTTCTACATCCTGGTTTCGATCATCGGCTTCGGCGCGCGCGACATCCTCGCCACCGCGGGCGAGAAGGCCGCCGGCAAGGGCGGCAACCTCGCCGCGCCGCTGCTGGCGCAGAACCTCGGCGGCGGCGCGGGCACGTTCGGCGGCGACGTCCTGCTGGCGATCATCAGCGCGATCGCGTTCGCGACGATCCTCGCGGTGGTCGCGGGCCTCGTCATCGCCGCCTCGGGCGCCGTCGCGCACGACGTCTACACGAACGTCGTGCGCGGCGGCGACACCGACGAGGGCGCCGAGGTGCGCGTCGCGCGGGTCGCCGCAGCGGCGATCGCGATCGTCGCGATGGCGCTCGCGATCCTCGCCGGCAAAGGCTTCAACATCCAGTTCCTCGTGTCGCTGACCTTTGCGGTCGCGGCGAGCGCGAACTTCCCGCCGCTGCTGCTCGCGCTCACCTGGCGGCGCTTCAACACGACCGGCGCGCTCGCGGGCGTCGCCGTCGGCCTCGTCAGCGCGATCGGGCTCATCATCCTCAGCCCGACGGTGTGGCCCGGGCCCGACAGCGAGGGCGGGCCGTTCCCGATCGTCAACCCGGCGATCGTCTCGATCCCGCTCGGCTTCCTCGCCTGCTGGATCGGCACGCTGCTCGGCCCGCCGGAGGAGGTCGACCGCTACACGGAGCTGCGCGTGCGCGCGGACACCGGCTTCGGCGCCGAGCGCGCGCGGACCCCTACCGCCGGGTCGAGGTGATCGTCACCGAGCTCATGACCACCGGGTCCAGCGGCGCCTCGGTAGTCGGATCGGTTGGCACCGCGGCGATCCGCCTGACGGCAGTCTTGTCGCCGACGACGTGGCCGAGGATCGCGTAGTCCGGCGGCAGGTTGGCGTCGGCCGCGGTGACGATGAAGAACTGACTGCCGGACGTCCCGGGCGCCTCGGCCGCGGTCTTCGCCATCGCGGCGACGTAGCGCTTGTAGCTCGCGTTCTTCGGCGGCTTCTCCACGACGCTGTAGCCGGGGCCGCCGTTGCCGGTTCCGAGCGGGTCCCCGCCCTGGATGACGTAGTCGTTGCCGCCTGGCTTGGCGACGCGATGGAAGATCAGCCCGTCGAAGAACCGGCTGCGCGCGAGTGCGGCGATCGAGGACGCCGTCTTGGGCGCCCGCGCGACGTCGAGGCGGATGCGGATCGTGCCGCAGTTGGTCTTGATCGTCGCCGTCCAGACGCGCGTCGAGCTCAGCCGCAGCCTGGGGTGCCGGCGGCTCGTGTTGGCCGGCGGCTGCGGGGTCGCGACGGCGCTGCAGCCGTCCTTGGAGGACCGCGGGACAACCGGCTGCGTCACCGTCGCAGTCGTCGCCGTGGCGGTGGTCGCCGCGGTCGTCGCGACCGGCTGCGTGGCGGTCGTGCTGTTGCCCGCGACGGCCGGGCCGTCCTTGCCGCAGGCGACGAGAACGAGCGCGAGCGAGGCCAGCAGGATGACGATGAGGACGTTCGCTCGACGCATCGTCGCCAAGGGTAGTCACAATCACGGCGGTGCCGGTCAGCTCCCTCCTCGCGCGCTACGACCACGTCCTGCTGGACCTCGACGGGTGCGTCTGGGTCGGCGACGAGGCGACCGAGGGCGCCGTCGACGCCATTGCCGCGCTGCGCGCCGCGGGCAAGGGGATCGCGTTCGTCACCAACGACACGCAGCTCGGCACCGAGGAGTACGTCCGCAAGCTCTGGCGCCTGGGCTTTCAGGCCTCGCTGGAGGAGGTCGTCACCGCCGGCGGCGCGCTGCAGTTCGCGCTGGCCGAGCGCTTCGCGGGCCGCACCGCGGTCGTGATCGGCTCCCCCGCCCTGCACCGCCACGTCGAGGCCGCGGGCCTGCGGATCGTCAACCGCACGACGTTCGCCAGCCGCGCGGACGTCGTCGTGGTCGCCTTTCACCCGCGCTTCGACTACGACGAACTGCGCGAGGCGACGCAGGCGGCGCTGCGCGGCGCCTTCCTCATCGGCTCCAACCGCGACGCGACCTTCCCGGCGGCCGACGGCCTGTGGCCCGGCTCGGGCGCCGTGATCGCGGCCGTCGAGGTCGCCTCGGGGCGCTCCGTGATGACCGTCGGAAAGCCCGAGCCGACGCTCGTGGCGACGGCGCTCGACCGCCTCGGCCCCGGCCGCGCGCTGATGGTCGGCGACCGCATCGACGCCGACCTCGGCGCCGCGCACGCCGCCGGCATCGACGGTGCGATCGTCCTGACCGGGGCCGGCGACCGCGAGAGCGCCGAGGCGGCATCCCAGCCCAGCCCGGTGGCGATCTCCGAGCGCCTCGCCACGCTGGTCCTTGCGTAACCTCCGCGCGTGGATCGCGATGTCGCGCTGCTGTGCAATCCCTCTGCCGGCGGCGGGCGAGCCGCGCGCGTGCTGCCGCGCGTCGAGGACGAGCTGCGCGCGCTGGGCGTCGCCTTCCACGCGCAGACCACGCGCGACCTCGGCCACGCCCACGACCTCGCGGCCGCCGCCGCCGCTGCGGGCGAGGCCGTCGTGACGCTCGGCGGCGACGGCCTGGCCGGCTGCGTCGCCGGGGCTCTGCGCGCCGTTCCCGGAGCCCTGCTGGGCGTGCTGCCCGGCGGGCGCGGCAACGACCTCGCGCGCGCGCTGGGCATCCCGCTCGACGCACGCGCCGCCTGCGCGGTCGTCGCGCACGGCACCCCGCGCCCGCTGGACCTCGGCGAGGCCAACGGGCGCACGTTCGTGGGCATCGCGTCGTTGGGCTTCGACTCGGACGCCAACCGGATCGCCAACGCCGCGGCGACACGGCTTGGCAGCCTCGTCTACGTCTACGGGGCGCTGCGCGCGCTGGCCGCCTGGAAGCCCGCCCGCTTCGATCTGCGCCTCGACGGCGAGCCGCTGCAGTTCAGCGGCTACTCGGTCGCTGCGGCCAACTCGCCGGGCTACGGCGGCGGCATGCTGCTGGCGCCCACGGCCCAACTCGACGACGGGCTCTTCGACGTCGTGCTCACCGGGCACCTGCCCAAGCGCCGCTTCCTGCTCGTGCTGCCGAAGGTCTTCAAGGGCACCCACGTCGAGGAGCCCAGCTACCGGATGGTGCGCGCGCGCGAGGTGCACGTCGACGCCGACCGCCCGTTCGTGCTCTACGCCGACGGCGACCCGATCGGCGAGACGCCGGTCACGATCCGCATCGCGCCGGGCGCGCTGCAGGTGCTCGCGCCGTGATGCTCGGGGCGAAGATCGCGCTCGCGCGCGCCGCCGGGGCGCTCTCGCGCCGCAGCGGCCGCGGCGCCACGAGCCTGCCCGGCAAGCTGCTCATGCGCATGGAGCCGCACGCGATCGGCCGCCTCGCCGGCCGCCTGCGCGAGGGCAGCGCGGTGATCTCGGCGACGAACGGCAAGACGACGACCGCGGCCATGGTCGCCGCGATCCTCGAGCGCTCCGGCACCCGCCTCGTGCACAACCGCGCGGGGGCGAACATGGCCGGCGGCGTGGCGAGCTCGCTGCTCGTGGCGGCGCGCGGCTCCGGCATCGACGGCGACGCCGGGCTCTTCGAGGTCGACGAGTTCTGGCTGGACCGCGTCGTGCCCGAGCTGCGCCCGCGCGCGCTGCTGCTGTCGAACCTCTTTCGCGACCAGCTCGACCGCTACGGCGAGCTCGAGACGATCGCCGACCGCTGGGCCGCCGCGGTCGCCGCCGCGCCGGCCACGCGGCTGGTGCTCAACGCCGACGACCCGCTCGTCGCCGACCTCGGGCGCGAGCATCCGCAGGTCACGTACTTCGGCGTGCAGGACGACGGCATGGCGCTGGCGGGCATGGCGCACGCCTCGGACTCCAAGCACTGCCGCCGCTGCGGGGCCCCCTACGTCTACGACGCCGTCTACATGGGCCATCTCGGGCGCTACCACTGCCCCAACGGCGACGCCGTCCGCCCCGACCCCGACGTGTACGCGACCGGCGTCGTGCTGGACGGCACGCGCCGCGCGCGCTTCGAGCTGCACCTCGGCGGGGAGCGCGCCGCCGTCGACCTCCCCCTCCCCGGCCTCTACAACGTCTACAACGCGCTCGGCGCCGCGGCTCTGACCCAGGCGCTCGGCGCCGGCCTGCCCGAGATCGTCGCGGGCCTGGAGGCGACGCAGGCGGCCTTCGGGCGCGCCGAGACGGTGCTCGTCGGCGGGCGCGAGCTGGCGATCCTGCTCGTCAAGAACCCGGCGGGGGCCAACGAGGTGCTGCGCACGCTGGCGCTCGACGAGGGCGAGCTCGACGTGCTCGCGATCCTCAACGACCGGATCGCCGACGGCCGCGACGTCTCGTGGGTCTGGGACGCCGACTTCGAGCACCTCGCCGGGCGCGTGCGCCGCGTGACGTGCAGCGGCACGCGGGCCGCCGAGCTGGCGCTGCGGCTGAAGTACGCGGGGGTGCCGGCCGAGCGCCTGCACGTCGTGCCCGAGCTGCAGGACGGCCTGCGCGAGGCGCTGGCCGACGGCGAGGGCCGCCTCGTCGCGCTGCCGACCTACACCGCGATGCTCGCGCTGCGCGAGCTGCTCGTCGCGCGCGGCGCCGCCGCGGGCTCGTTCGCGTGACCGACGCCGCCCACATCGCCTGGCACGACGTCGAGTGCGGCTCCTATCACGCCGACCTCGGCCTCTGGCGCGAGCTCGCGGCGGCCGCGGCCGGGCCGATCCTCGACGTCGGCGCCGGCACCGGCCGCGTCTCGCTGGACCTCGCAGCGCACGGCCACGAGGTCGTCGCGCTGGACATCGACGGCGCGTTCCTCGCGGAGCTGAGCACCCGCGCGACCGCTCGCGGGCTGAGCGTCGACACCATCGTCGCCGACGGCGGCGCCTTCGAGCTCGCAGGCCGGAGCTTCGGGCTGATCCTCGCGCCGATGCAGACCGTCCAGCTGCTCGGGGCGCAGGGCCGTGCCGGGTTCCTGCGCGCGGCCCGCGCGCACATCGCGGCGGGCGGGCTGATCGCCTGCGCGCTCGCCGACGCCTTCGAGGCCTTCGACGAGGACCACGTGCTGCTGCCGATGCCCGACACGCTGGTCCTGGCGGGCGTGCAGTACGTCAGCCAGCCGGTGGCGCTGCGCGACGAGGGCGACCGGGTGGCGATCGAGCGCATCCGCAGCACGCTGGACGCCGGCGGGCGGCGCACCTCCAGCCCGAACCGGATCCACC
>JAXDFS010000291.1:0-2880 GCA_034665465.1 Solirubrobacteraceae bacterium | reverse complement strand
GGAACTGCGGGTCCTCGATCCCCTCGCGGGCGAGATGGGCGCGCATGCGCGCGACCCACGCGCGCAACTCCTCCTCGGAGCGCGCGTTGGCGAGCGACAGCATCGGGATCTCGTGCTCGACCTTCGGCAGCGCGGAGACCGGCTCGCCGCCGACGCGCTGGGTCGGCGAGTCAGGCGTGACGAGCTCGGGATGATCGGCCTCCAGCGCCCGCAGCTCGTCGAGCAGCGCGTCGTACTCGTCGTCGCCGATCTCGGGGTCGTCGAGGACGTAGTAGCGATGGCCGTGGTGGTGCAGCTGCTCGCGCAGCTCCGCGGCCCGAGCCTGCGGATCCGGGGTCACTCCACCTCCCGCGCGGCCGGCGCCAGCAGCCGGCCGAGGTCGTGGCGCTCGAGCGCGTCCATGCCCGCGGCGTCGGTGAGGTCGAAGTGCAGCGGCGTGACGGCGATCATGCCCGCCGCCACGGCGGCCAGATCGGTGCCCGGGTCGTCGTGGAAGCCGTGGTCGGCGCCGTAGACCCAGTAGCGCCGGCGGCCGGGGCTGTCGGGATCGGTCTCGCGCGTGGGCGTCAGCTCGTCGCGGTAGATGCGCTTGCCGAGCCGCGTGACCTGCACGCCGGCGGCGTCGCCCGCCGGGCAGTTGACGTTCAGCAGGGTGCCCTCGGCCAGCGGCACCGCGGCGATCTCCTCCACGATCCGGGCGACGAAGCGCGCGCCCTCCTCGAAGTCGAAGGAGTCCGACAGGCGGAAGTCCATCTCGCGCGCGGCCGACTGCTGGGAGACGGCGATCGCCGGCAGCCCGAGGATGATGCCCTCGAGCGCGGCGGCGACCGTCCCCGAGTACGTGATGTCGTCGCCGAGGTTGGCGCCGTGGTTGATCCCGGAGACGATCAGCTCGGCGGCGAAGCCCTCGACGAGCCCGAGGTTCGCGAGGCGCACGCAGTCCACCGGCGTCCCGTCGGTCGCGTACCCGTGGGTCCCGTCGTCGAAGTCGACCTCCTGGACCCACAGCGGGCGCATCGTCGTGATCGAGCGCGCCATCGCGGAGCGGTTGCCGTCGGGGGCGATGACGACGAGCTCGATCCCCGGCACGCGCAGCAGCGCCCGCCGCAGCGCCTGCAGCCCGTCGGCCTCGATCCCGTCGTCGTTGGTCAGCAGCACCCGCATGCGCGTCCGAGGATAGTCAGCGGTCTGGATAGGCCACCGACGCGAGCGCGAGCCCCTGCGGCGGCGCCGTCGGCCCGGCCTCCGAGCGCGGCCGGCCGCCGAGCAGCGCGCCGAAGGACTCCACGCTGCGATTGCCGGCGGCGACCTCGAGCATCGTCCCGACGAGGATCCGGTTCATGTGGCGCATGAACGTGTCGGCGGTGATCCAGAACTCGAGCAGGTCGTCCTCGATGCGCCACTCGGCGCTCAGGACGTCGCGGTCGAAGCGCTCGTGATGGGTCTCCGTCGGCGTGAAGGCGGCGAAGTCGTGGGTGCCAGGCAGCCGGCCCGCGCAGGCCTGCAGCGCATCGCGGTCGATGCGGCGGATGTGCCAGTGCACGCGGTCGCGCAGCCACACCGAGCGCGTGCGCCGGTTGAGGATCCGGTAGCAGTAGGTGCGCGAGGCAGCGTCGCGGCGGGCATCGAAGCCGGCGTGCGCCGGGTTGCAGTCGAGCACCGCGACGTCGTCGGGAAGCAGGGCGTTCAGGCGCATCGGATCGACCGCCTCGTGCTCGTAGGAGCAGACCTGCCCCCACGCGTGCACGCCCGCGTCGGTGCGCCCGGCGACGGTCAGCGGCACCGACGGCTCGCGCAGCACGATCGCCAGCGCCTTCTCGAGCTCGTCCTGCACGGTCCGCCGGCCGGGCTGGCGCGCCCAGCCGGCGAACGCGCCTCCGTGGTACTCGAGGTCCAGCCGGCTCGTCATCGCGCCGGGAGACTACGTCGCCGGGGCGCGCTGCGTGCGAACCGTCGCACGCGGGTAGGCGCAACGGTTCCCAGCGCCGACCTCAGGAGGACACGATGGCCAGCACCGAGAGGATCCAGGACCGCGCGCTGAGCATGCTCGCCCCCGCCGCCAGCGCGGGCGAGCGCTACCTCGCGATCTACATGAACGACCAGCTCGCACTGGGCGTCCTCTGGCGCGAGATCGCGCGCCGCTCGGCGCGCTCCAATCACGGCACCGACACCGGCGAGGCGATCGGGCGCGTCGCCGCGCAGATCAGCGAGGACGTCGACACCTTCGAGGAGATCATG
Organism: Solirubrobacteraceae bacterium; assembly: GCA_034665465.1. Classification (GTDB taxonomy): domain Bacteria; phylum Actinomycetota; class Thermoleophilia; order Solirubrobacterales; family Solirubrobacteraceae; genus CADCVQ01. Next base: position 642 of record JAXDFS010000291.1, on the reverse strand, counting down.
CAGCGCATCGGCGTTCCCAGGACGCCCGCCAAGCCCGTCCTCGCCGTCGCCGGAGAGCGGCTCGGGCGCATGAAGCTCAACGGCCACCTGCGCGGCTACTCGCCGCTCAGCCGCTTCGAGGAGCTCGACTTCCTCGTCATGGGCATCGACGGCAAGGTCGTGCTCTGGACGAACCTGCGCGATCACGCGGGCCTCGCCGAGCGGCTACCCGATGTCGACTTCGACGCGCTCATCGACCGCGCGCGCCGGCAGCGCACGCTGCTGGAACCCTTCCACGCAGAGGCCGGCCGCGAGGCGCTCGGCGGCGCTCCCGCCGCCTGAGCGCGAGCGCTGCTAGACGAGCTCGAGGAAGACCATCTCGGTGGAGTCGCTGCGCCGCGGCCCCAGCTTCAGGATCCGCGTGTAGCCGCCGGGACGGTCGGTGTAGCGCGGCGCGATCTCGGCGAACAGCGTGTGGACCGTGAACTTGTCCTGGCCCAGCGTGCTGAGCGCCTGCCGGCGGGCGTGCAGGTCACCGCGCTTGGCGAGCGTGATGAGCTTCTCGAGCTCGGGCTTGACGGCCTTGGCCTTGGCCTCGGTCGTCTTGATCCGCTCGTGCTCGATGACCTCCTTGCAGAGGTTCATGAGCAGCGCCTTGCGATG
>JAXDFS010000290.1:0-3807 GCA_034665465.1 Solirubrobacteraceae bacterium | reverse complement strand
GGGTGATCGTCGCGTACAGCGCCCCCGGCACGGCGGCGCCCTCGCTGTCGGCGAGCACGCGGCCGCGACGGTCGACGATGACGATCCGGCCACGCGCCGATCGCGCCGACGCCCGTGCGAGCACGCCCAGGTCGGCGAGGCTGCGATCGGCGACGATCTCCGCCGATCCCGCCGCGAGGACGGCGATCTGGCTGCGCGCCTCCGAGCGCACCTCGGCGCGCGTGCGGTCGCGGAGGTTCAGGGCGAGCGGGACCGCGAAGGCGATCGTGACGAGCACCACGAGGTAGCCGAGCGCGAACAGCAACCGCGTCCGGAGGCTCATGTCCGTCAGGCGTCCTGAGGCGCCGCCAGCTGAAAGCCGACGCCGCGCACGGTGCGCAGGTAGCGCGGAGCAGCCGCGTCGTCGCCGAGCTTGCGCCGCAGAAAGCCGATGTGGACGTCGAGCGTCTTCGTCGAGCCGAACCAGTTCTCGTCCCAGACGTCGGCCATGAGGTCCTCGCGCGAGACGACCTTGCCGGGGTCGCGGGCAAGGCGGGCGAGCAGGTCGAACTCCTTGCGCGTGAGGCTGAGCCCCTCGCCGCGGAGCGTCACGCTGCGGGTCGCCGGATCGATCGCGAGCTCGCCGATCGTGACGCCCTCGCGCTCCTCGGCGCGCTCGGGGGCCGCCCGGCGCAGGACGGCGCGGATGCGCGCGGAGACCTCCGCGACGCTGAACGGCTTGACGACATAGTCGTCGGCGCCCAGCTCGAGGCCGACGACGCGGTCGGTCTCGGTGCCGCGGGCGGTGAGCATGATGATCGGGACCTGCGACTCGCGCCGCCATTCGCGACAGAGCTCGCGCCCGTCGCCGTCAGGCAGCGTCAGGTCGAGCAGGACGATGTTCGGGCGCCGCTGGGAGAACAGCTCGCGGGCGGCGGCGGCGGTCGACGCGACGACGGGGTTGAAGCCCTCACGCTCGAGGGCGCGGGCGAAGGGCTCGGCGATCGAGGCCTCGTCCTCGACGAGCAGGACGATCGGCAGATCAGAGGAGGTTGACATGTGTGCTGAAACCTAGCCGCGCACGCGGGCGGGCTCCGTCGGTTTCCTGAAGATTTACCCGCGCTTGCCTGCCGCTTGCCCGGACCTGCTGCACAGTCTGCGCCCCAGGCCAGTCCATTTTCCGAGGAGAACCTCATGCGCAGCATCCGAACCACGATCGCCGCCACACTCGCCGTGCTGGCCCTCGGCGGCGCGACGGCCCTCGCCGTCGGCACGAGTGGCCACGACGACGCGACGGCCGGCACTCCCGCCATGACGACGTCCACCGCGACCACCGACGACCACGGCGTCGACGCGACCACGACCGCGACGACGCCGGCCGGCGACGACCGCGCCCCAGCCCCCAAGGCCCACCATCGCAACCGCGGCGCCGCCGCGGCGGCCGATGACAAGGGCGTCGATGCTGCCGACGCCACCGACGACCACGGCGTCGACCGGGCCCCCGCCGCGACCGACGACCACGGCAGCGACACGACCGACAACAGCGGGCCCGGCAACGCCGGCGACCGCACCGACAACAGCGGCCCCGGCAACGCGGCCGACCGCCCCGCCACGAGCGCGTCCGACGACGCGGCCGACGTCACCGACGACAAGGGCGCCGACAATCCTGTCGCGACGCCCGTCCCCCCCGCGGCGACCGACGACGGCGCCGCCCATGACGCCGGCGACGACTCCGGCTCCGGCGGCGGCGGCGGCGGCGAGGGGCACGGCGGCGGCGACGACTGACCCACCCCGGCAGCGGCCCAGCCGCCCGAGCTGAGCCGAGGCCCGGCGCCACCCGCGATCATTGACGGGTGCGCCGGGCCGCCGCAGTCTGGATCGTCCTCTTCGCGGCCTACGCCGCGACGATCGGGCTCCCGTCGTTCGGCACCTCGCAGTTCGGCGGCGACGAGCCGCACTACCTGCTGACAGCCGAGTCGATCGTCAGCGACCACGACCTCGACCTGCGCGACGAGTACGCCGCCCGCGCCTACCGCAGCTGGTACCCGTACGTGCTCGAGCGCCACGGCCGGCTGACAAACGGCCAGGCCAACGAGCCCCACGGCGCCGGGTTCCCGCTGCTCATCGCGCCCGCCTACGCGCTCGGCGGCCCGCTCGCGGTGCAGTTGTTGATGGCCGCGATCGCGGCGCTCGCGTTCACGCTCGCCGCACGCCTGGCGCGCCACGTCGTGCCCGAGCCGTGGGCGAGCGCGGCGGCGCTGGCCTGCGGGCTGTCGCCGCCGGCGCTGGCCTACGGCACGACCGTGACGCCGGAGCTCACGGCCGGGGCGCTGCTCGCCACCGCGGCGCTGCTGGCGGTCGGCGCCCGCGAGCGCCCCCGCATCAGGCGGGTGGCCGGCGCGGCGTTCGCGCTCGGCGCGCTGCCGTGGCTGGGGCTCGTGTTCGCGATTCCCGGCGCCGTCGTAGCGCTGTCGCTGATGCGCTGGCTGCGCCGCCGCGCGCGCAGCTTCGCGGTGCTCGTCGTGGCCGAGGAGCTCGTCTTCTCGGGCGTGATGTACGTGACGATCAACGACCAGCTCTTCGGGGGCTTCACCCCGACGACCGCCGACGTCGCCGGGCGCGGGCTCGACGACCTCGGCCTCGCCGACTACGCCGACCGCGCCCCGCGGCTCGTGGCGCTCTGGATCGATCGCTCCTACGGCGTGCTGCGCTGGGCCCCCCTGCTCGCGCTCGCGTTCTTCGGGGTGTGGCTGCTGTGGCGCTCGCGCCGCGACCGCCTCGCCGACGTCCTGCCCGACCGCCGCGAGATCGAGGTCGCGGCGACGCTGTGCGCGCTCGTCTGCGCGGCGCAGGTCCTCGTCGCGACGTTCATCGCGCCGACGATGTTCGGCTTCTGGTTTCCTGGCCGCTACCTGCTCGTCGCCTTCCCGCTCGCCGTGCCGCTGGTCGGGTGGGGCCTGCGCCACGCGCCGCGCACGGGCGGCGCGCTGACGGCGCTGACCGTCGTGACGAGCGTCTGGTGGTACGCCGAGCTGCGGATCGACGGCGGCGGCATCGTCGGGCCGACGTCGCGTGCCCCGCTCGGCCCGCTGGACGGCGCGCTGCCGCTGTTCGGCACGAGCTCGCCCGGCGCGACGGGCGCCTTGGCGATCGCGGTCGCCGCGCTGCTCGCGCTCGTGGCGTTCGAATGGCGCAGCTGGCGCCGGCGACTGGTGTAGCCGGCTCCTATGGCTCGTAGCGCTCGAGGATCTCGGCGGCGGCGCTCGCCGGGTCCACGCGCCGGGCGACGACGTCCTCGACGAGCGCGTCGAAGCCGGCGTCCTGCGTCAGGCGCTCCTCGAGGCCGCGGCGCAGGCGCGCGGTCGCGATGGCGAGCACCTCGTTGCGCAGGTTGTGCCTGCGGCGCGCCACCAGCAGGCCGTCGCGCTCGATGAAGGCCCGGTGCTCGACGAGCTTGTCCATGAGCTCGTCGACGCCCTTGCCGTCGACGGCCTCGGTCTGCACGATCGGCACCTTCCACGGCCCCTGCGGCGCGAGCGACAGGACTCCGCGGATCTCGCGCACCATCGTCTGCGTCATCGGATGGTCGGCCTTGTTGACGACGATGATGTCGGGGATCTCCATGATCCCGGCCTTCAGCGCCTGGACGGAGTCGCCGCCGCCGGGCATCAGGACGAGCAGGACCGTGTCGGCGTGGTCGATGATGTCGACCTCGGCCTGGCCGACGCCGACGGTCTCCAGGAAGACGTCGTCGCGGCCGGCGGCGTCCATCAGCAGCGCGGCCTGCAGCGAGGCCTCGCTCAGCCCGCCCAGCGCGCCGCGGTTGGC
>JAXDFS010000289.1:0-4970 GCA_034665465.1 Solirubrobacteraceae bacterium | reverse complement strand
TCCACCTCGTCGACTTCAAGGTGCTCGACCGCAACGGCGCGCCACCCTTCGCCTACGAGCAGGGGCCCAAGGACGTCGTGTACGTCGGCGAGCACGAGACCGTCCGGCTGTTGATGCGCTTCGAGGGCCGCGGAAAGTACATGATGCACTGCCACAACCTCGTCCACGAGGACCACGACATGATGGGCCAGTTCCTCGTCGGCGAGGACTCGCCCGACCGCGATCCGATCCACGCGGACATGGCGGCCCGGGAGCCCGCGCGCCCGGTCAGCAGCCGCCACGACGACCCCGACGAGGTGTCCGGCGGCGGCGGCGGCTCGGACGCGGGCTCCGGCTCGAACTCGGGCTCCGGCGGCGGCGGCGACTCCGGCTCCGGCTCGAACCCGGGCCCGGGCGGCGGCGACAGCAGCGGCCAGGGCTCTGGCGGCGGCGATCTCGCGAGCGCCAGCAGCGTGACGGCCGGCGCGGCGGCGAGCATCAAGAAGGCCTGCACGCCGGCGAAGAAGAAGCCGGTCCTCAAGCAGACTGCCGCGCAGCGCCGGCTCCTCCAACGCAAGAAGCTTGCCGCCAAGAAGCACGCGGCGCGCTCTGCGGCGGCCAAGCGCAAGGCGACGGCCGCGGTCTGCGCGACGCCGGCCAAGAAGAAGGCCGTCACGAAGCGCAAGACGGTCGCCAAGCGCAAGCCGACCGCCAAGAAGCACAGCTAGCGCGGGCGCTACAGCGGTCGCGCCGGAACGCCGCCGACGCTCGCGTGCGGCGCCACGTCGCGCGTGACGACGGCATGCGGGCCGACGGTGGCCTGCGCGCCGACGCTGACTCCGCGCAGCACGCTCGCACCGAGCCCGATGCGCGCGCCCTCGCCGATCGCGACCACCGTCGCGATCAGCGGCTGGGCGCGGATCGGCTGCTCGACGTCGTCGATGACGTGATCGAAGTCGACGATCACCGCGCCCTCGTCCAGGCGCGCCCCGGCGCCGATCGTCACGCCCGCGTGGGCGACGATCGTGCAGCGCGGGCCCAGCAGCGCGCCGGCGCCGATCTCCACGACGCCTTGGTTGACGACGATGCGCGTGTTCTCGCCGATCTGACAGCCGTCGCCGAGCACGAGCCGCGCGCCGGGCGCCAGCGCCAGCTGCACCCCGCGGGCGAGCGCGACGTCGCGGCCCGCGCGCACACCCGGCCGGCGCGTCAGCCGGCGGGCGGCCAGGCGCATCGCTACGGGCGCGCGACGCGCTGCACCGCGCGCCGCACGAGGTCGCGGCCCAGCATCCGGGCGTGGGCCGGCGCGTAGCGCAGCGGCGAGCCGTCGCGCTGCGGCGCGAGCGCCGATGGCAGCACGGTCGCGCCGAGCGCCCGCGCGGCCCGGTCGGCGAGCTCGAGCTGGCCGAGCGCGGTCGGGTGCACGACGTCGGGCAGCACGAGCGTCCAGCCGCCGAAGTCCGCGAGGTCGGCCACCGCGGCGCCGTGGCGCTCGGCGACGCGGCGGACGGCGGCGCCGGCCTGCGCCGGCTTCGGGCCGCTGGGCGGGCGGCCGAGGTCGAGCGGCAGCGTCGCCATCAGCAGGCGCGGGGCGCGCGCTGCCAGGCCGGCGGCGAGCGCGTCGAGGTCGCGCTCGTAGGCCGCCGGGTCCCAGGCGGGCGAGCGAACGTCGTTGACGCCCGCGTAGAGCACCGCGAGGTCGTAGTCGGCGCGCACGCGCGGCAGCTGCTCGCGCAGGACGTCGGCGGCGGTCGCGCCGTTGACCGCGTAGGACGTGAACGGCAGGTCCAGCGCGCGGGCCAGCCACTGCGCCCACGACAGCGGCGTCACCCCGAGCGCCATCGACCCCTCGCCGACCGTGATGCTGTCGCCGAGGGCGACCAGGCCCTTGCGGCAGGGTCCGCCGGCGCCGCTCAGGCCGGCTTGCATGCCGTGATCATCAGGTTGTAGAAGACCTCTGGCGGCAGGCGGCCTTCGAGCAGCGCGACGTCGACGCGCTGCAGCGCCAGGTAGCCGCGAAAGGCGTACTGGCGCCACAGCATCGGGATGTCGTCTGGCTGCGCGGTCGCCTCCAGCGTGCGGTTGACCCAGCCGAACCAGTTGGCGAGCAGCTCCTCGCCGCGCACCCGTACGTCGTCGAAGCCCGCGCCGCGCGCCCATGCGCCCAGCTCGCCGGGCGTGAACGCGTGGACGTCGACGAACGCCTCCAGCGCCTCGCCGTCGACGGCGCCGTGGTCCGGGGGCGGCGCGCCGTTGGTGTCGGGGGGCGCGAAGCCGTCGATCGGGCGGGCGCCGACGAGCGCGCGCCACAGCGGCGCGGCCCGCATCGCCGCGCGCTTGGGGTAGGCGGCGATGCGGTCGCCGGTGCGCGATGGCTCGCCGGCGAAGACCAGCCGGCCGCCGGGGCGCAGCACGCGCCGGAACTCGGCGAACGCCCGGTCCAGATGCGGGATGTGGTGCAGCACGGCGTGGCCGAGCACGAGGTCGAAGGACGCGTCGGCGAAGGGCAGCCGCTCGGCATCGCAGGCGACGGTCTCGACGGTCACGCCGATGCGCGCGGCGTTGGCCTGCAGGGCGTCGAGCATGCCTGGTGAGATGTCGGTCGCCGTCGCCGCGCGCACGACGCCGTCCTGGAGCATGTTCAGCGTGAAGTAGCCGGTGCCCGCACCGATCTCCAGCGAGCGCTCGAAGCGCGGCAGCGGCCTGCCGAGCAGCTTGTGCAGCTTGCCGCGGACCTGCGTGCGCCCGATGTCGCCGTAGTCGACGCCCCACTTCGTGTCGTAGTGGGCGGCGGCGGCGTCGTGGTAGCGCGTGTTGACGTCGCGGATCGCCTCTGCGGTGTGCGGTGCCGCCATCGGGGCGGCGAGTCTACGCCAGCCGCCCGGCCTCCTCCGTCGCGGCCCGCAGGCGCTTCGCGTGCTCCGCGGTCAGCGCGCCCGGCGCCATCCGCCACCTCCACGACCCCGTCGCGCGCCCCGGGATGTTCATGCGCGCCTCGCTGCCGAGGCCGAGCACGTCCTGCGCCTGGAGCATCGCCAGCCGCGCCGGCGAGGAGAACGCGAGGCGGATCAGCGACCACCACACCTCGTCCTCCTCGACGCCGCCCGCCGCGATGCGCGCGCGGGCCTCGGACCGCGACGGCTCGCCGAGCGTCGACCACCAGCCGTGCAGCGTGTCCTGGTCGTGGGTGCCGGTGTAGACGACGCTGTCGGCCTCGTGGTTCTCGAGGCGGTGAGGCCCGTGCGGGTCGTCGGGGTCAAAGCCGAACTGCAGCACGACCATGCCCGGGAAGCCGAGCCGGCGGCGCAGGCGCTCGACGGGCTCGGTGATCACGCCGAGGTCCTCCGCGATGACCGGCAGGGGGCCCAGCTCGGCGCTGGCGGCATGAAAGACCGCCGCGCCCGGGCCGCGCCGCCAGCGGCCGCTGCGCGCGTCCGGCGCGCTCTCGGGGACCGCCCAATAGGCGACGAAGCCGCGGAAGTGGTCGATTCGCGTCACGTCGAAGAGCGCGAACGTGCGCCGCAGGCGCTCGGTCCACCAGCGGTAGCGGCGGCGCTGCAGCGCCGGCCAGTCATAGAGCGGATTGCCCCAAAGCTGCCCGAGATGGCTGTAGACGTCCGGCGGCGCGCCCGCGACGTCGCCGGAGCGAAAGAGCTGCGGCCAGGCGAGGTGGTCGGCGCCGCCCGGCGCGACGTAGATCGGCACGTCGCCGATCAGCCCGATGCCGCGCTCGCCCGCATACGCGCGCAGCGCCCTCCACTCACGCTCGAAGCGCACCTGGTCGGCGATCGCGCGCCGCCCGCCGGCGATCCGCGCCCAGTCGTCGATCCAGAAGGACTCGCGCCGGCGGAACTGCTCGATCTCGTCGTCGCCGACCGCTGCCGACGGATCGGCCAGCAGCCCGCGCCAGGCGGCGAAGGCGGATTTGGACTTGTACGGCGAGCCGGCCCTGTCGGGCGGACCGAGCGGCAGCATCTGCCACCAGGACTGGCCGGCCTCCGCAAGCCAGTCGACGAATCGAAACGCATCATCGCCAAGATGCCCTGACGCAAGGCTGGTGGGATGCAGCTGCACCCCGGATGTCCTGTGTCGCAGCGAAGCCTGCACGTTACGAACCCTCACAAATGGAAAGAGTGTCTGGGAGTGCCCACCGCAAAGCGCAGCCAATCGCCGCCGCCCCGCATCCAGATCGTCCGGCCGGCGCCCATGATCGACTGCGGGCGCTACCCCTCCAAACGGACGAGCGGCGACACCGTGGCCGTGGGAGCCGACATCTTCACCGACGGCCACGACGTCCTGCGCGCGGTGGTGAAGTCCTGCCCCCCCGGGGAGCAGGACTGGCGCGAGAGCCCGATGCACCGCGTCGACGCCCATCTGGACGGCGATCGCTGGGAGGGCGAGTTCGAGGTCGACGCGCTCGGGCGCTGGAGCTGGACGATCGAGGCCTGGATCGACGCCTTCGCGACCTGGCGCGGCGAGCTGCGGCGCAAGGTCGACGCCGGCGAGCGCGACCTCTCCGGCGAGCTGTCGGAGGGCGTGCTGCTGCTCGAGCAGGCAGCCAAGCGGGCCAAGGGGGCCGATCGCAGGGCCATCGCGCAGGCCCTCACGCGGCTGCGCGACGACGGCATCCCCGGCGAGGCCCGTAACGAGGCAGCACTTGACCCCGAGCTCTTCGAGGCCGTCGAGCGCCACCCCGACCGCCGCCGCTCGACGGTCATGCCGACGCGCCTGAACGTCGACGTCGATCCCGAGCGCGCGCGCTTTGGCACCTGGTATGAGCTCTTCCCGCGCTCGTGGGGCGGCTTCGACGGCGTCGCCGCCCAGATCCCCGAGCTCGCCGAGCTGGGCTTCGACGTCCTCTACCTCCCGCCGATCCACCCGATCGGCCACACGAACCGCAAGGGCCCGAACAACACGATGACCCCCGGCCCGGGCGACCCCGGGTCACCGTGGGCGATCGGCGACGAGACCGGCGGCCACGACGCGGTGCA
>JAXDFS010000288.1:0-4618 GCA_034665465.1 Solirubrobacteraceae bacterium | reverse complement strand
GAGTCGTTCCTGGGCTGGTTCGAGGCCCAGGGCATCCCGGTCGACTACATCCTGTACTCCAACTACGAGCGGCAGGTCAGCGCGCTGCTCGCCGGCGAGATCGACATCGCCTGGAACACGAACACGGCATTCGTCGCCGCCGAGCAGCAGCTCGGGGGCGCGGCGCGGATCCTCGGGATGCGCGACGTCGATGCCGAGTTCGCGACCGTCATCGTGACGCGCCGTGGCGAGACGTTCGAGGATGCGCCTGCGCTCGCCGGGCGCAGGCTCGCGCTCGGCAGCCGGGACTCCGGCCACGCGGCGATCCTGCCGCTGCACTACCTGCGCGAGCAGGGGCTGGACGCCGAGACGGCGTGCGAGCTCGTGCGCTTCGACACCGACCTCGGCAAGCACGGCGACACGGGTGACTCCGAGCTGCGTGTCGTGCGCGCCGTCGCGGATGGCGACGCCGACGCGGGCGCGCTCGGCGAGACGACGCTCGCCGCGCTGCGCGCCGAGCGCGTGCCCGCGGTCGCGGACCTCGAGGTGTCGTGGCGCAGCCCGACGTACTACCACTGCAACTTCACCGCGCTGCCGTCACTCGACGACGGTGTTGCGCAGCGGTGGTTGCATGCGCTGCTCGCGATGTCATACGACGACCCGAGCCAGCGCCAGGCGATGGACCTCGAGGGCGTCAAGCGCTGGCTGCCGGGCGATCGCGACGGCTACTCGGCGCTCGCCGAGGCGATGGCGGCAGGCGCGCCGTCGACGTGACCCCGCGGCGCCTGGACGCCGAGGGACTGCAGCTCGGCGGCGGGCTGGAGGTGCTGCTCGCCGCCGCACTCGAAGGACTCGCGCCGGGGGCGCGGCTCGAAGTCGTCGGCCCGTCGCGCGCGACCGCACTGGAGCTGCACGGCTGGGCGCGCCGCGCCGGGCACGCCACCGTCGGAGAGCAGCTCCCGGACGGTGGCCCGTACGCCGTCGTCGTCGAGCGCGGCCCGAACGCGCGGGTGCTCGGCGATCCGATCGGGCCGCGCGGTGCGCCGCCGCCGCTGCGCGCCGGCGGCGAGTTCCACACGGGCGATCTGCGTCGCGGGGAGCCTGCGCCGGGCACCGCCGACGCGCAGCAGGGGTTCGTTCCCGTGGGTGCCCGTCCCGAACCCGGCGCGCCGGCGTTCGACTGGGCGCTCAACGACCGCGACCCGCTCTGGGCCGACGATGTCGCCGAGCTCGCCGAGCAGGCGACGTGCGCGCAATGGGACGCGTCGCGCGACGTCCCATGGGCGGCGGCGCGCGAGCTGCCCGACTTCATGGAGCGTGCCGTCGCGCAGGTCATGACGTTCATCGCGCAGAACGAGTACGCCGCGCTCTACGTGCCGGCCGCGTTCCTGCCGCACGTCAACCCGGCCTACGCCGAGGTCGTCATGTGGCTCGCCGGCCACGTCCACGACGAGGCCCGCCACATCGAGGTCTTCACGAAGCGCGCGCTGATCGGCGGCTACGCCGGCCAAGCGCTGGCCTCGACCGAGCTGTCACTGAAGACGCTGCTCGAGGAGCGCGACTTCAGCGGCGCGGCGCTGCTGCTGAACGTGCTGGGCGAGGGGACGTTCCTCGACCTGCTGTCGTTCGTCGAGCGCCACGCGCCCGACGCGGCGACGCGCGCTGCCGCGCACCTCGCCCACCGCGACGAGGTCCGCCACGTGCACTTCGGCATCTCCCATGTCCGGCGGCGGATGGCAACCGATCCCGACATGCGCGCGAGCCTCGTCGCCGCAGCCGAGCGGCGGGCCGAGAAGCTGACCGAGATGTCCGGCTTGAGCCCGCTGCTCGGCGAGGGCCTGACGGTCATGGCAGCCGGCTCGCTGCAGCCTGCCGAGCTGGCCGAGGGCGCTCGTGCGGTGCGCGATCTCATGCAGACGATGGAGGACAACCGGATCAAGCGCCTGCAGGCCGCGGGCTTCGACGCTGCGACGGCGACCCACCTCTCGGAGCTCCACACCCCGAACCTCATGTGAGAATCGGGGCGTTTGGCGCAGCGGCCAATAACAGCGTGTATTGGATCCGCCAACCGGCTCTGAGGAAGACTCACGTCCGCTCTGATGCCGGGCCATGCTGCCATGGCCAGCGGCCCGAGATCTCGAGCTCCAGCGTGAAGCTCAGGAACGTCCGGACGACGACGATGATGACCAGCACGCCGGCGCCTGCGAAGGTCGGATCGACCGCCACGGTCTTGATGATGTCGGCCGCGACGAGGAACTCCAGTCCCAGCAGGATCGCTCGGCCGATGCCCTGGCGGTACTTGCGAAACGCGTCGTCCATCTCGCGGTGACGAACGACCAGCATGATCGTCGCCACGACGATGCCGATGACGATCGTCGCCACGCCAATGGCGTCGACGACTTTTCCCACGGTCTCGATGGCGCGGGTGAACGTGTCGCTCATCGCCGCTTCCCACCCAGCCGCACGCCCGTCCGCCTGGCCCGGCCGCCGCTATACGTCGTCGGCGTTCTCCGGATCGCCGACGGCGCTGGTGGGGTCGTCGCTGCTGGTGGTCCGGTCTGCGGCGTCGCCGGAGACGGTGTCCAGCGCGTCGTCGCCGGGAAGGTCGGCGTCCTGGCGCGTGCGGTCGGCCTTCTTGGAGGCCGCCTCGACGTGCTCGCCGAGCTCGTCCACGCGGGCCTGCATGCGCGCGGCCTCGTCCTCCATCTCCTGCGCGGCGTCCTGCGCCGACGGTTCGTGCTGGTCTGAGCTCATGCAGGCCTGTGTGCCCGCTGCCGCGGCGTCCGATGCACGCAGGCCCGGCCGCGCGAACGTGGCTATTCTGCGAGCCGCCATGACCGTCGACATCAGAGAGGTCCTGCTCGACCTGCCGCTCGTCAACACCGAGGAGCGGCCCGAGGGCATGATCGTGTTCAACCGGGCCGACGTGCCCGAGGACCGCCGCGAGGAGGCCGACGCGTTCGTCGTCGCCAACGGCGGGCAGATCGGGCACAAGCCGCTGTTCGAGGTCATCGGCGGCAAGACGCCCAAGAGCGTCCCGGGCAATGCGGCGTTCTACGCGCTGCCGCCTGCCGCGCTCATCGCCGATTAGCGGCGGCGCCCACCGCCACGCCCGGCGGCCCCGGGCGCCGGCTCTCAGCGCCTTCTCAGCGTGGCCCGAACGTTCTCACAGCCAGCGCGTCGATCTTGTGCCCACAACGGATCACAAGGAGATGGCCAAGGATGTTCGCAACAACCAAGAAGACGCTCGTGGCACTCAGCCTGATCGGCGCGTTCGGCGCCGGCGGCGCCGCGCTCGCGGGCGCCGCGACGAAGACCAGGTCGGCCGCGGCCGGCACCGCTTCCACGCAGCGCGACCAGCGCCCCGACCAGACCCCGCTCACCGGCGACACGGCGACGAAGGTCACCGCCGCCGCCGAGGCCAAGGTCCCGGGCGGCACCGTGCTGCGCGTCGAGGAGGGCGGCCCTGACGGCTCGGCCTACCACGCCCACGTGCGCAAGGCCGACGGCACCGAGGTCGTCGTGCTCGTCAATTCGAGCTTCGAGGCGACCGCTGTCGTGACGCGCCCCGCCGGCGGCCCCGGTGGACCGGGCGGCCGCGATCACGGGCGCCACGGCCGTGCCGGCCCCGGCAACCACAAGCCCGAGACGGCCCTCACCGGCGACACGGCGACGAAGGTCACCGCCGCCGCCGAGGCCAAGGTCCCGGGCGGCACCGTGCTGCGCGTCGAGAACGACTCCGATAGCAGCTCGCCCTACGAGGCCCACGTCCGTAAGGCCGACGGCACCGAGGTCGTCGTGCTCGTCAACTCGAGCTTCGAGGCGACGTCGGTGACCGCGCACCCGCACCCCTAGACGCGCGCGGCACCACAGCCCTCGAATCGACAGGAGCCCGGCCCGCTCGGGGTGCCGGGCTCCTGGTCGTGGCGCCGGCTTGATCTACTCTCTGAGGCGCATGGCCGGTTGCTCGCATCTGGACACCGTCGAGTTCGTCGACCCCCCCGGGGACGTCGCCGGCTGCGAGGAGTGCCTGAAGATCGGCGCGCGCTGGGTGCACCTGCGGATGTGCCAGGCCTGCGGCAAGATCGGCTGCTGCGACAGCTCGCCCAACCGCCACGCAACGGCGCATCACAACGAGACGGGCCATCCGATCGTCCGCTCCGTCCAGCCGGGCGAGGACTGGAGCTGGTGCTATCCGGATGAGCTGATGTTCCGCATTCGCAGCGACGCATGAGCCCCACCCGCCCGGCGGTCACGCTCGTCGGCCACCGGATGGACAGCGAGGCTCACCGCCTGCGCGACTTCCTCACGCGCATCGCCCAGCCCTACGGCTGGCACGAGAGCGGCACGACCGAGGCCGACGAGATCCTCGCCCGCCTCCGCGCCGGCGAGGACGACCTGCCGATCGTGCTCGACGGCGAGCAGGCCCTGCGCAACGCGACCCTCGAGAAGCTCGCCGACCTGTGGGGCAACTCCAAGCCGCCGCCGAAGTGCGACTACGACCTCGTGATCGTCGGCGCCGGGCCGGCCGGCCTGGCGGCCGCCGTCTACGCCGCCTCCGACGGTCTCGAGACGGTCGTGCTCGAGCGCGACGTCCCCGGCGGGCAGGCCTCGCACACGTCGCGGATCGAGAACTTCT
>JAXDFS010000287.1:0-3525 GCA_034665465.1 Solirubrobacteraceae bacterium | reverse complement strand
ATCGTCAACGGCTTCATCGAGCCGATCGTCAAGGAGCTGCCGATGGAGTACGCCGTCGAGATGAACCGGCTCATCGAGTTGCAGATGGAGGGATCAATTGGCTAGTCCGTCCACCGCGACTGAACCGGCTTGGCTGACGGCGCGCCGGGAGCGCGCCGTCTCCTTGCTGCAGTCGCTGCCGCTGCCCGCCCATCGAGGCAACCCGGGCTGGGAGTTCACGTCGCTGAAGACCCTGGACCTCGACGCGTATGGCGCGCCCGAGCCGTCCGGCGCCGACGCGACGGGCCTCGGCGTCTTCGAGACGCCCGCGGGCGCCACCGTGCTCGAGCAGGTCGACCACGTCCACGGCACGCCGCCCGAGGCGGCCGCCGACGGGACGCTCGTGCTGCCGCTCAGCGTCGCCGCCGAGACGCACTCCGAGCTCGTCGAGCGCCACTTCGGCTCGATCGTGTCCGGTGAGGCCGATCCCTTCGTCGCCCGCAACGAGGCCGGCTGGCAGGGCGGCGCGTTTGTCTACGTCCCGCGCGGGGTGCAGGTTGCCGATCCGATCGTCATCACCGTCGTGCAGTCGCAGGCGCAGACCGCGCTGAACTGGCGCACGCTCGTGATCCTCGAGGAGGGCGCGAAGGCCGAGGTCTGGGAGCAGTACGTCTCAGCGGATGGCTGCGCCGACGCCGACGCGCTCTTCGGCACCGTGACCGAGCTCTCGGTCGGCCAGAACTCGAACCTGCGCTACGTCTGCGCCCAGGGCCTCAGCGAGAAGTCCTGGATCTTCGGCGCCCAGCGCGCGGTCATCGAGCGCGACGGCGCGCTGGACTGGATCGCCCTCGGCTTCGGCGCCGGCAACGGCCGCGTCGCGATGGACACCCAGCTCGCGGGCCCGGGGGCGGACGCCAAGGTCACCGGCGCCTACGCGACGCACGGGCGCCAGCACCTCGACTACGCGACGACGCAGGAGCACGCGGCCGCCAACACGACCTCCGACCTCGCCTTCCGCGGCGTCCTGGACGGCCGCTCGAGCACGGTCTGGTCGGGCATGATCAAGGTCGACCCCGGCTCGCAGCAGATCGACGCCTTCCAGGAGTCGCGCAACCTGCTGCTCACCAAGAAGGCCCACGCCGACTCGATCCCGGGCCTGGAGATCCTGGCCAACGACGTGCGCTGCACGCATGCAGCCGCGATCGCGCAGATCGATCCCGAGCAGCTGTTCTACCTGCGCTCGCGCGGCCTGCCGCCCGAGAAGGCCAAGCGGCTCGTGATCGAGGGCTTCCTCGAGGCGACCGTCGAGCGCTTCGAAGAGGGCCCTGTGCGCCAGGCGATCGCCGGCGCCCTCGAGCGCCGCCTGGAAGCCGTCCTGGGCTAGCGGTCCTCGAGGCTGCCCACGCGCGTGGCGATCAGCCACGTGCGCTCGGCCCTCGGAGTCCCGGCGACCGCCGTCGGGTGAGTGCACACGTACGTGACCTGGGTCGGTGCGGCGAAGGTGGCGGCGATCTGCGTCGGGACGCTACCGGCGACGTCGCCGGCGGGCGCCTCGCCGACGTTCAGCGTCCCCTCGCCCAACCGCTCGGGTGTCCCGGCAGACAAAAAGCAGTCGAAGAACTCGCTCGTGCCGGTGCCCGCGTAGACGATCCGCGTCTGGGCGTTGAACAGCCATGAGCCCGCGGGCATGGCGACCGCGGCGAGCGTCACGGTCCCACCTGCCTCGACGGGGATCAGCACGGCCTCCGGGTGCTTGACCTGGATCGTCTCGCTCGGCCCGGTTGGCCCAGCGGCGCCGACGGGCCCCTCCGGTCCTCGCGGCCCGCGCGAGGCGCTGCGCGCGGTGGGCGCCAGATCCGAGCTCTGCACCGCGCCGCGGCGGATCTTGCCCGACGTGACGGCGTTGGCCTTCAACTGGCGGTTTCCGACCGAGTTGCGCGGAAGCTTCGTCACCGCGTAGCCCGTGCCGCCGAGCGCGATGAACAGCGCGATGCTCGATACGACGTTGGCGTAGGTGAGCCGGGGGCGTCGCACGGGTCGGGGCAGTATTGCGCCTCGTTGGCCCGGAAGCGTGTGCAGCGCGGGCTTTCCGGTAGAACCGGGGCATGCAGCCATGGATCGCAGCGGCCGCCGAGCGGATCGCCGAGCGCGCGCCACAGGACGTCGAGCGCTTTGTCGCGGTCTCCTCGCCGTCGGGCGACGTCGAGGGCGCCGAGGCCTGCATCGCGCTGGCGATCTCGCTGGCCCCGCGGGCCGCGAGCGTCGAGCGCGCGCGCTGCTCGTCGGCCGGCCACGCCGACGACCTGATCCTCACGCTGCGCGGCAGCGGGCGCGCGCGGATCGTGCTGCTCGGCCATGTCGACACGGTTGTCGCGCACGAGGATCACCGCCCGCTGCAGCGCGACGGCGAGAACCTCGTCGGCTCCGGCGCCGTCGACATGAAGGGCGGCGACGTGCTCGCGCTGGGCGTCCTGCGCGAGCTGGCCGCGATGCCCGAGCGCTACGCGGAGGTCGCGCTGCTGCTCGTCTGCGACGAGGAGTGGCGCGCCGGCGACTTCGTGCACACCGCCCGCTACGCCGGCTACGACGCCTGCCTGTGCTTCGAGGGCGGCGAGCTCACGCCTGCAGGCGAGGAGGCTGTCGTCGTGCGCCGCAAGGCGGCCGGGACACTGCGCGTCGTCGCCCACGGCCGCTCCGCGCACTCCGGCGCCAACCCCGACCTCGGGGCCAACGCCCTGCTCGCGCTCGCAGCCGCCGCACAGGCCGTAGCGGCGTGTCACGACCCCGCGGGCGGCGAGCACCTCACCGCGGTGCCGACCGTCGTGCGCAGCGGCGATGCGTTCAACGTGGTCCCGGCCGCCGGCGAGCTGCTGTGCGACCTGCGCGCGGACGGGCTGGCGGCCTTCGACGAGGTCCTGGCCGGTCTGCCGGCGGCCGTCGACGGGGTGCGCCTGGAGGCCGAGCTGCTGCGCCGCTGGCCGGGCATGGACGCGGGCGAGCGCGCCGCGCCGCTGCTGGACGCCGCGAGCCAGCGCCTCGGGCGCCCGATCCACGCGACCCGCCGGGGCGGGGCGAGCGATGCGAGCTACCTCGCGCCGGTGATCGACGTCACGATCGACGGCCTCGGGCCGCTCGGGGGCGGCGCGCACACCCCGCGGGAGTATCTCGTCGCGCACTCGCTTCGCACGCGCGCGGAGGTCGCTTTGGCGCTTGTCGATGCGACATTGGTCTAGGCGAACCCTGCTGCACCCCGTAGATCTGCAGCTGGCCGTGCATTCGTCTTGAACCTGCGCTAGGGTTCCGCCCGTCAGTCAAAGCCGAATCCCTGTCGATCAATCGGCAGGGAGCGGGGGAACCAATGTTTGGGAGGTTTTTGCCTCCCTGGGGCGAATTGCCGTCTTGTACGGCATAGCGCTGCTCTTTCTGCGCGAGCCCGTCAGCTAACCCCGCAGGCACCCGAAGGAGAGAGGTCCCGCAGGGTGAAGTTGTCGTACCGCATCCTTTTGACCTTCACGGTGCTGTTGGCTGTCGCCGTGACCGTCCCGT
>JAXDFS010000286.1:0-12459 GCA_034665465.1 Solirubrobacteraceae bacterium | reverse complement strand
CTGCCTCGCGGCGATCGTCGCCGCCGACATCGCGTTCGCGGTCGACTCGATCCCGGCCGCGTTCGCGATCACGCGCGACGCGCTCATCATCTGGATGGGCAACGTCTTCGCGCTCGTCGGCCTGCGCGCGCTGTTCGTGCTCGTCGAGGGCCTCATCCGCCGCTTCCGCTACCTCGACCAGACGATCGCCTTCGTGCTGGCGATCATCGCCGTCAAGCTCCTCATCGAGCCGCTGGTGAAGATCGGGCCGCTCGCCAGCCTCGCGATCGTGGCGCTCGCGTTCGCGATCGGCATCGCGGCCTCGCTACTGGGCGACAGGCGCGATCCACAGGGGGCCGAGGAGCGCCGCGCGCGCGACGGCGACCCGGCGCCCGCCGGACCCGCCGACCTGTAGCCGTCGCCCCGGGCCCGACCGCCGCCGAGGCCGGTCGCGGCCGCTACGCTCGGGCCGAATGGCTCCCCGCAAGCCGCCTCCCAAGCCGGGTCCGAAGCCCAGGCCCAAGCAGCGCCGGACTCCGCCACCTCCGCCACCGCCAGGCCTGGGCGAGCGGCTCGTCGCGCTGGTGCGCAGCGGCGGCACGACGCTGCGGCGCTCGGCCGGGGTCCTGGCCGGGGTGGCCGTCATCGCCGTCGCGATCTGGATCGGGGTCCGCCAGGGCCACGAGCAGGGCAACGCCGGCTTCGACTCGACCGCGGCGCAGGCGCCCTCCAAGGCCCCGCCGTTCAAGTCCGACCAGGACGAGGCCCACAACCTCAGCGACAAGGACGCCTTCGCCCACAGCTGCGGCACCTGCCACACGCTGCGCGCCGCCGACGTCGTCGGGGTCATCGGCCCCGACCTCGACAAGACCACCCGCAAGCTGACGTTCACCCGCGTGCGCGAGCAGATCCGCAGCGGATCGCTGGACGGCGCGATGCCGTCGAACCTGCTGATCGGCAAGGACGCCGACCGGGTCGCGCGCTACGTCGCGCGCGTCGCCCGCTGACGCGCCCGGCGCGTCAGCGCAGCGCGGCCTTAACGGCCCTGCGGAAGGCCGCGACGCCGAAGGACCCCTCGATACGGGCTGCGATCGTGCCGTCGCGCTTGATCGTGAACAGCCACGGCTCGGTCTCCAGGTGCAGCTGCAGCAGCGGCGCGCGCAGCCCCTTGGCGACCTCGTTGTCCTTGTAGACCTCTTGATGGATGAACTCCATCCGGTCGCCGAACTCGGCCTTCATCTGCAGCGCGATGTCGACGACCGGGCCGCAGACGCGCGATTGGCACAGCAGGGGCGTCGCGATCAGGAACGCGACCGGCTTCTTGCCCAGCACGTCCTTGAGGCGGTGCTGGTGCAGCTCGGGTGCCGGCGGGATGCGGGTGTCGATGCTCGCCTCGTTGCCGCCCGCGTCGGCGACCGTCTCGGTGTCCACCGGCGGCATCTTCTCGCCGACGTGCGGCAGCCCGCTGTCCTTGACGACCTTGATCGGCACGAGGCCGCCCTGCGTGCCCTGCGGCGTCTTGGTGAGCACGAGCATGATCTGCTTGCCGGCCTTCTTGAAGTCGACCTGTGCCGCGTAGATGGCGGCGATCGGGTCGCTCTCGCTCGCGGCCGACTGGCTGCGGTAGGCGGGCGTGGTGACGAGCGTGTCGGCGGGCGCCGGGTAGGGCCCGCGCGCCGGGCTGCTCTGCGTGCGGGCGAGGTAGACGGCGGTGCGCCCGTAGAGGAAGTTGTTGGAGTTGTCGATGACGCCGAACGCCAGGCGGTTGGCCCCGGGCTCGATCACCGACGTCGCCAGCCCGATCTGGGCCTGGCCCTTGGCCGTCGCGGCAAGCTGGGAGAGCGTGTGGCCGCCGGCGGGCGGGAAGTCGGCCTTGGTCACCTTGGCGGCGTCGGCGAGCAGCGCGGGGAAGCGGCTCTTGGACACGCCCGGCGGCGGCTTGGCGTTGCCGGTGCTGGCGCTGTCGCTGCCGCAGCCGCCGGCCAGCGCCGCGACCGCGGCGACGGCGAGCAGCCCGAGGGCGCGGTGAAGGCCATGGGTCATGGCGCGAACCTACTGAACGCGCCCGCGCGCGTGCGCCGGGCTCGCCGTCAACCGGCGGCCCGCCGCCCGCGCCCGCTTATCCTCCGCGCGTGGCCGCCGAGGCTCCCGCCCCGCAACCCCAGCCGCGCGCCACCAGCCTCTCGGGCACGGTGCTCGCGCTGTCGGGCCTCGCCCTGACCGCCGGCACGATCCATCTCGTCGCAGCCGTCCAGCACACCGACGTCAACATCTCGCTGCCCGCGTTCTTCGCGGCCGTCGGCATCGGGCAGCTGTTCGTCTGCTGGTGGATCTACCGGCGCCCGGCCGACAGGCCGATGCTCGTCGCCGCGGCGATCGGGAGCCTCGTGGTCGCGCTGCTGTGGGTGATCTCGCGAACGGTCGGCCTGTCGTTCGGGCCCGAGACCGGCAGGCGGTCGATCGGCATATCGGACACGATCGCGACGATCCAGGAGGTCGTGTTCGCCGCGGTCGCGATCGGGGTGGCCCGCTCTCCGTCACGCGCGGAGCTGCGCCTGGCCTGGCTCGCCGGTCCGCTCGGCGTGCGCTTCACGTTCATGCTGCTCTCGTCGACGCTCTTCGTCGCCGCGCTCGGCGGCCACAAGCACTGAGGCGGCCGGCGGCTACTCGTCGTCGAGCAGGTCGGCCTCGGGCGGCTTGTTCTCGTCGTCGTCGACGAGGTCATCGCCGGCGTCCAGGCTCGACGCCCCTGCGCCGTGGCGGACCTGGAAGGCCTGCATGAGCTCGTCGCGAGCGTTCTCGTCGATCGGCGTCTCGTCGGAGATCAGCACCCAGTCGGCGCCCTCGAAGTCCTCGAGGTTGAAGATCTCGGTGTCGACGTCGGGCGAGTCGTCGATGACGACGATCACCTCGGTCTGCGGGTTGAAGTACGTCCCCGGACGGTTGACGATGTCTTCGAGGTCGAACTGGCGAGGGTTGGCCATGGGGCTATCTCTATCAGAGGTCGAGGATGCGCCGCTCGACCTCGGCCTCGACGTCGAGCGGCTCCTTGCCGGCACGTACCCTCCGGTGATTGCGCGCAACCACGAGCTGGCGGACCTCGTCGCGCAGGCCGGCGTCGGCGGAGGGCGGGTGCAGCGCGGCCATCTCCGCATCGAGGTCGACCGGCGGCTCGCCGCGACGCTCGCGGCGGGCGTTGCGCGCGCCGAGCATCTGGCGGATCTCCTCGTCGCGCTCGGCGTCGGCGGCCGGCGCCGGGCCCGTGTCGCTGTCGTGCGTCAGGCCGCCTCCGCCGATCTCGCGATAGCTGCGCCCCGTGCCCGCGAGCGTGATGACCGCGATGACGGCCCCGAGCACCGCGACGACGACGACGATGGTGCCAAGGGCGTCCTGCACGACCCCATGATCGCACCCCCGCCAGCGCTCGCGAAGCGGCGCCGCGCCGACCGCTTCGGTTTCGGTGTGACCTCCGCTACGCTCTCGGGTACAGCAGTTGACTGACCAGTCAATCTAACGCCGAGACACCTTCTTCAGGAGCCAATCCCCATGGTCGATTTCACGCTCACAGACGAGCAGAAGAGCCTTCGCGAGCTGGCGCACGACTTCGCCGCCCGGGAGATCCGGCCGGTCGCCTGGGAGCTCGACAAGGACGGCGGCTGGCCGCAGGCGATTATCGACAAGGCCCACGAGGTGGGCCTGATGAACACGCACCTGCCCGAGGAGTACGGCGGCGCCGGCCTGAACTACCTCGACGGCTGCATCATCGAGGAGGAGCTGTCGTGGGGCTGCTCGGGCGTGCAGACCTCGCTCGGCGCCAACGGCCTGGCCTCCGCGCCCGTCATGCTGGGCGGCTCGGAGGACGTCAAGCGCGAGTTCTGCGAGGAGCTCGTGGCCGAGCCCAAGCTCGCCTCCTTCTGCCTCACCGAGCCCGACGCCGGCTCGGACGTGTCGGGCATGCGCACGCGCGCCGTCCGCAAGGGCGACAAGTACGTCATCAACGGCTCCAAGTGCTTCATCACCAACGGCAGCTACGCCGACTTCTTCGTCGTCTATGCCAAGACCGACCCGGACGCCGGCCACCGCGGCATCTCCGCCTTCCTCGTCCGCAAGGACGACACGGTCATCGTGGACAAGAAGGAGGACAAGATGGGTCAGCGGGCGTCGAACACCGCGACCATCACGTTCAACGAGACCGAGATCGACGCGCGCTACCTGCTCGGCGAGGAGAACAAGGGCTTCAAGCTCGCGATGATGGTCCTCGACCGCACCCGGCCGGGCGTCTCCGCGATGGCGACGGGCATCTCGCGCGCGGCGTTCGAGTTCGCCACCGCCTACTCCAAGGAGCGCGTCCAGTTCGGCGTGCCGATCGCGATGCACCAGGCGATCCAGTTCATGATCGCCGACATGGCGACCAAGGTGCACCTGTCGCGCCTGGCGACCTGGAACAGCGCCGTGCTGCTCGACCAGGGCAAGCGCAACACGCTCGAGTCCTCGCACGCCAAGCGCTTCGCCGCCGACAGCGCGATGGAGGTCGCCACGGATGCCGTGCAGGTCTACGGCGGCTACGGCTTCATCAAGGACTACCCCGTCGAGAAGCTCATGCGCGACGCCAAGATCATGCAGCTCTACGAAGGCACCTCGCAGATCCAGCGCCTCGTCATCGCCCGCGAGACGCTGCTGCCGCGGCGCATCGAGGAGCCGGCGACCGCCACCGCGTAGCCGGTTGCCTGCCAGGACCATGACCGCCCTGCCCGCTGCCGCGGCACGCCGCGGCGGGCATACTCCGGGCGGTGGCCCCTCGCCGAGTCTCGACCGAGGCGGCCGTCGCCGAGACGGCCGCCCGCAGCGACGTCCGCGCCGCGGCGGGGGCGCCGCCCGCGTCCACGGGACGCGGGAGCGGCGGCGTGGGTGGGCCGGGCTCCGCGGACCCGCTCGTCGCGGGCCTGCGCAAGGCCGGGCTGCTGCGGCTGCTGGTGCTGCACCTGCTCGGCCAGGCGCCGTCCTATGGCAACCAGCTCATGGAGCGCGTGGGCGAGCTGACGGGCGGGATCGTCGCCGTCAACCCGAACACGATGTACCCGCTGCTGCGCGCGCTGGAGGCCGAGGGCCTGGTCGCGGGCGAGTGGGAGCATCCCGAGCGCCGGTCGCGGCGCTTCTACCTGCTGACGCCCGCGGGCGGCGAGGAGCGCGCCCGGCTCGTCGCGGAGCTGGGCCCGCGCCTGGACGACCTCGCGGCGGCCGTGGACCTCATCCGCGGCGAGCTGCTGGGCTGTGGCCGGGACCCATGCGCACGATCGTCGCGCGCCGCGTGCTGCCCGGCGCCGGCATCGCCGAGGCCGAGGCGCTGTGGCACGACCTGCGGCGCTGGCCGGGCTTCGTCGACGGCTTCGCGAGCATCGGGCGCCTGCAGGGCGAGTGGCCCCAGCCCGGCGCGCGCGTGCTGTGGGATTCGCGCCCGGGCGGGCGCGGTCGCGTCTCGGAGACCGTCCTCGCCCACGAGCCGGGGGCGTCGCACCGGGTGCGCGTTGAGGACCCGCAGCTGCACGGCACGCAGTCGGTCTTCTTCGAGACGCTGGGCAGCAGCTGCGACATGACGCTCGAGCTCGCCTACGAGCTCAAGCGCCCGGGCGTCGGCGGCGTGCTCACCGACCTGTTCTTCGTCCGCCACGCGCTGCGCGAGTCGCTGCGGCGCACCCTCGACCGTTTCGCGATCGAGCTGCAGGCCGATCGCGAGCTGCTCTAGCACCTGACTTCAGCGGCTCCGGCCGCTCCCGCACATCACAAACGAAGGAGCCACAAGTTGTTCGTGTTCAAGGCCGCGGTCGTCGGAGCAGGGACGATGGGCGGCGAGATCGCCCAGGTCGTCGCGTCCGCCGGCATCCCCGTGATCCTCAAGGACGTCAAGCAGGAGTTCGTCGACCTCGGCCTGACCAAGGCCGCGGAGGTCACGCGCGCCCAGCTCGGCGGGCTCGTGCACAAGCAGAAGATCACCCAGGAGCAGGCCGACGCGCAGGCCGCCGAGATCCTCGGCCGCATCAGCGGGACCACCGAGTACGAGGGCTTCGGCGACGTCGACTTCGTCATCGAGGCCGTCCCCGAGCGGATGACGATCAAGCAGGCGGTGCTCGGCGAGCTCGACGCCGTCATCCCCGGCCACGCGATCATCGCGTCGAACACGTCGGCGCTGTCGATCAGCGAGATGGCCGAGGCGACCGCCAGGCCAGACAAGGTCGTCGGCTTTCACTTCTTCTATCCCGCGTCGATGATGCGCCTCGTCGAGATCGTCGAGGGCGCCGACACCTCGCCCGAGACGATGCAGACCGCGACGACCTTCGCCCAGACGATCCGCAAGATGCCGATCGCCTGCGGGGAGGAGCCCGGCTTCGTCGTCAACCGCATCCTGATGTCGGCGATCAGCGAGGTGTGGCGCTTCCAGGAGGACAACGGCCTGTCGATCAAGGCGATCGACGACGCCGTAGCGGCCTCGCGGATCGCGCCGATGGGGCCGTTCTTCCTCACCGACCTGCTCGGCCTGGACACGGTGCTGCACGTCGCCGAGCACATGCTGGCCTCCTACGGGGCCAGCTTCCACGTCCACAGCGGGATGGCGCAGCTGGTCGCCGCGGGCGAGCTCGGCGCCAAGACCGGCAAGGGCTTCTACGACAACGGCCGGCCGCGCAGCGAGGGCGAGACCGAGTTCGACGCCGACGAGCTCGCGCAGCGCTTCGTGCTGAAGGCGTTCGTCGAGGCCTGCCTCGTGCTCGAGGAGGGCATGGCGACGATCCGCGACATCGACCTCGGCATGATGGCCGGCGCCGGCATGATCCCGCCGCCGTTCGCCCGCGCCGACCAGACCGGCCTGGACGAGGTCCTCGCCGCGCTCGAGCGCGCGACGCAGGAGTGGGGCGAGCGCTACGCGCCGCCGCTGATCCTGCGCCGCCTCGTCGCACAGGGCCGGCTGGGGGCGAAGTCCGGGCAGGGCTTCTTCGCCTACAAGCGCCCCGACGAGGGCTTCGAGCAGGGCGAGGCCGTCGCACTGGAGACGCGCGGCGCCACTGCGATCGCCTGGCTGGACAACCCGCCGGCCAACTCGCTGTCGCCGAAGGTGATCGCCGAGCTGGGGCGCATCTGGGACCACGTCGACGCCGACGACTCGATCCGGGCGCTGATCATCGCCTCGGCCAACCCGATGCTCTTCTGCGCCGGCGCGGACATCAAGGCGTTCACGAAGCTCGACGCCGACAGCGGCGCCGCGATGCTGCACGACGCGCACACGCTGCTGCGGCGCATGGAGAGCTCCTCGACGGTGACGATCGCCGCCGTCAACGCCGTCGCCTTCGGCGGTGGCTGCGAGCTGGCGATGGGCTGCGACGTGCGGATCGCCGCGCACTCGGCGAGCTTCGGCCAGCCGGAGATCAATCTCGGGATCATCCCGGGCTTCGGCGGCACGCAGCGGCTGCCGCGGCTCGTCGGCACGGCGCGCGCGCTCGAGCTCAACCTCACCGGCGATCCGATCTCCGCCGCCGAGGCCTTCGAGATCGGCCTCGTCAACCGCGTCGTGCCCGACCACGAGCTGCTGGACATGGCGCTCGCGTGGGCGCGCAAGCTCGGCGCGCAGGCGCCGCTGGCGGTGGGCGCGATCAAGCGCACGACCGCGGGCGACGCCGATCTCGACGAGGGCATCGAGGCGGAGAAGGCCGCGTTCGGGGAGATCTTCCAGACCGCCGACGCCCGCGAGGGCATCGGCGCCTTTCTGACCAAGCGCCAGCCGGCGTGGAAGGGCGAGTAGCCGCGGGCGATGTCGGCGCCCTGGCGGAGCTCGTGCGCTGCGCCGGGTCGGTCGTCGCGCTCACGGGCGCGGGGATCTCGGTGCCGTCCGGGATCCCCGACTTCCGCTCGCCTCAGAGCGGGCTGTGGGCGAACGTCGACCCGATGGAGGTCGCGCACATCGACGCGTGGCGCCGGGATCCCGAGCGCTTCTGGAGCTTCTACGGCGACCGCTTCCAGACGCTCGGCGACAAGCAGCCCAACGGCGCCCATCAGGCTCTGGTCGAGCTCGAGCGTCGCGGCCTGCTCGACGCGGTCGTCACGCAGAACATCGACATGCTGCATCGCCGGGCGGGCACGCGCGAGCTCGTCGAGGTGCACGGGTCGATCGAGACGTCGGTGTGCCTCGCGTGCGGCGAGCGCTACGGGCTGGCCGAGGTCATCGCGCTGCTGGAGCAGGCGCCGCTGCCGGCATGCGCCTGCGGCCGGCCGCTGAAGCCGGGCGTCGTGTTGTTCGGCGAATACCTGCCCGAGGAGGCGCTGTCGCGCGCCACCGAGCTCGCCGCGGCCGCCGACCTGCTGCTGTGCATCGGCTCCTCGCTGGAGGTGTATCCGATCGCCCAGCTGCCCGCCATCACGCTGCGGGGCGGGGGCGACGTCGCGATCGTGACGAAGGGCCCGACGCCCTACGACCGCCGGGCGGCGGTGAAGCTCGACGGCGACGTCGAGGAGGAGCTCCAGGCGCTCGTCGCGGCGCTCTGAGCGGCGGTTGCCCGCGCTGGTCAGCCGGGGAAGAACTCGATCTGAGCGAGCGAGGTGTAGTCGTTCTCGGCGTTGGGTCCGTCAACCCAGGTCACCGCGCCGTCGGGCGAGATGTCGATCCGCGTCGCGCCGCTCGGTGCGCCCGCAAAGCCCGTGAACAGCTGGCGCCGTGCAGGTCGGTAGCCGACCGGCAGGACCGCGAGGATCGGGCTCGCCGACGGCAGGCCGGCGTTCTGCACCACGAGCCCGCGCAGGTGGACCTCGCCCTGCTTGTCCTTGCGGAAGCTCGCATCCTCGTATGTGCTGCCGTACACCGTGGAGTGGTTGGCCCACCCGCCGACGAGCGACAGCGGCTGCCAGGCCTCGGGGGCGAGATCGACCGCAGCGCCGCCCGCCGCGCCGTTGGCGCCGGGCGGGCCCTCCGGGCCGCGCGGCCCGCGCTGCCCGATCCGGGCGCTGGGGGCGAGGTCGCCGCTCTGCAGCGATCCGTTTTTGACCTTCGACGATGTGACGGCGTTCTTCTTGAGCTGTGCGCTGCCGATGCTGTTGCGCGCGACCGCGTAGGAGGTGCCGCCGAGCGCGATGAAAACCGCGATCGTCGACATGACGTTCGCGTAGCTGAGCCTGGGCCGGTGCACCGGCGGTGAGTCTATGTCCCGGTTGGGTGGCTCACAACCGCATCCCGGCGGTCCGTGCGCGCAGCGCCGCCTCGACGCGGGCGAGCACGGCGTGCAGGGTCTCGATGTGCTCCTCGTCGAGGCCGCCGCGCAGCGCCGCGTCCGCGGCCGCGTCGACCTCCTCGCGCTGCCCGCGCAGGTCGCGCAGGCGGTCGGCGAGGCCCGGGAGCTCGCGCCAGGGCTCGAGCTCGGCGAGCGCCGCCTCGTAGGCGACGCGCAGCTGCAGCGCTCCCTCGCGTAGGCGGCCGGCGCCGACGTCGCTGCGTGCGCGCAGCGCGAGCTCCTCGCATGCCAGGACGGCGTCGCGACCGGCAAGCAGCGCCGCCAGGCGCTCCTGCGGGCGCAGCGCCGCCGAGCGGCCGCGGGCGCCGCGCGCGCCGCGGGTCTCGGAGGGCAGCTCCTGCGCGCTGTCCCAGCGCCCGTCGGCGACGCGCTCTCCGTCGCCGTAGCCGACGCGCACGACGAGCGCCTGATCGCGCGCGGCCGCGCGGACGAAGGGGTCGGCGACCGCGACGCGATGAGCGTGCAGGACGCGGTTCAGGCGCGCCAGCGCGGCAGTCGCCAGCGCGTCGAGGTCGGCCTCGCGCAGGCGCCGCTCGGCAAGCTCGCGGCCCTCGATCGGCCGCGTATCGACGAGCGTCGCGCGCGAGGTCGGGACCGGCGCGGGCGGCGGCTCGGGCGGTGCGTCGCGCGGCCGGCGGCGGGCCGCCAGCCGCCGCCGCTCGCCGGCGCCGAGCGTGCGCAGGACGAGGATGTGCGCGGGGGGCTCGCCGAGTCGCTCGCGGATCGTGTAGCGGCCCGGCTCGGGGCCAAGCACCCAGGGAAACTCGAACTGGACGAACAAAAACCGCCGTGACGTGGTCACGGCGGTCTCTGTTCTACGCGTCCTGTGTGGGCGCTACTCGCCCGAGTGAGCCGCGCTCGCGCGCCCCCCGGCGACCTTGATCGCGTACTTCGACGGCTTGAGCGCCACCGTCGGGTTGTCGATCTGGCCGAGGCGGTCGATGAGCTTGATCCACTGCGACGGCTTGAGCACCGAGGCGGCGAGCCTGCCGGCCTTCGTCGTCGGATCGAACTGCGGCCGGAAGCCCACGTGGATGTGATCGGCGTGGTCGGCCAGCGCCAGCGTGTTGTCGGTGCCCTCGTAGGTCATCAGGCTGATGATCTGATGGGGCTTGAGCGTGCCCTGCAGCGTCAGCAGGCGGCGCACCGCGATGTCCGCGATCGAGCCGGCGCCCTGGTTGCCGAGGATCGGGATCCCGTTGATCTTCGCGATGTCGACGGCGTTGCCCGACGAGTGCTCGGACACGTTGCCCGAGGTCGTGTACAGGCTGTGGCCGCACTCCAGCGCGGTGACCGTGGGCTTCAGGCCCGACGAGGCGAGGAACTCGAGCGTCGCGAGCACGCGGCGGTCGATCGCCCCGGCCTCGATGTCCCTGCGACCGCAGGAGTAGATCTCGACGTTCGGGTCGGCGAGCACGCGCTGGACCAGCGCGTCCTTGCTCATCAGCAGGATCTGCCCGATCGTCGCGCCCTGGGCGTCGTCCCCGAAGAGCGGGTTCTTGCCCTGCGCGCGGTAGATCGCGGTCGACTCGAGCAGCTTCCAGCCGTCGAGGATCGGCTTGGGGTCGATCCGCGGCGCGCCGCGGCCGGCCGGCCGGATCTCGAACAGCGTGTGCGGCGCGAGCAGGTGGCCCGTGGTGCCGATGCGCCCGAGGATCGTGCCCGCGATGACCTTGCGGCCGGGGACGAGGCTCTTGAGGACGACGTCGTCCTTCTTGAGGCCGAAGACGCCGCTGAAGTAGGACTTCACGCTCGTGCCGTCGGCGACTGCCGTGCCCGACTCGGCCAGCTGCTCACGGCCGCCGCTGCTGAGCGGGTTGGGCCGCGTCGGGTTGGCGAAGAGCCGCTCCTTGGCGATCTTGGCGGTGTCCGTGACCGTCGCGGTCGTGTCGATGACCTTGTCGACGGTGCTCTTGAGCGCGTCGGCGCCGGTGTTCTTCCCGGCGCTGGCTGCGACCCGCGGAGCGGCATCGGCCTTCGGGAGCGCGAGCTCCTTGGCGATCGACGCCTTGCTCTGCACCTTCGTCTTGGGCACCGGCACCTTCGTGGCGATCTTCTTCAGACCGGCGTAGGTGTAGGTGTTGCCGTAGACGTCGCGCAGCTGCACGAAGTTGCCCAGCCGGCGGCTGTTGCCGACCTTGATGATCTTGCCGTCCTGGACCGCCACGACCGGCGAGCCGGCCTTGGCGAAGATGTTGATCCCGCGGCGCCCGGCGCTGGACTCGACCGGAACCGCCGCGTTCTGGCCGCGGGCGATGCGACGGGTCGCATCGCGCTCGGACAGGTCGTCGGCGTACTTCGACGCCGCGTGCACGGGGAACAGGCCCTGGGTCAGCCCGCTGATCGAGCCGACCAGATCGGCGGGCATGCCGCCGATGAAGCGGGCGCGCATGAGCACGGACTGCACGTACCAGTCGGCGTGGTTGTAGGAGAAGATCGCCTTGGCGAGATCCTGGTCGGCGCCTGCGGCCTTGAGGTAGCGCGCGGCGGCGAAGATCGCGTCGACGGGGTTGTACGGATCCTTGCGGCCGTCGTTGTTGGCGTCGACGCCGTAGAGCTTCCAGCTGGACGGGATGAACTGCATCCAGCCCATCGCGCCCTTGGAGCTGACGTTGAGGTTGCGGCCGTAGTCGGTCTCGATCTCGTTGATCGCCGCCAGGACCTCCCAGCGGACGCCGTACTGGATGCCGGCCGCCTGGTAGATCGACAGCAGGAACGGCGGGATCCGGAACTTGTTGATGAAGAAGTTCGGAACGCCGACCGGCACGGGGCCGGGCAGGGCCAGCGAGAACGTCGGGTTCGTCAGCGCCGGGATGCCGTTGGAGTGACGCAGCTCGGTCGCGGCGGGGCGGGCGCGGTCGGGCTTGCGGACGGTGCCGTCGGTGAGGCGGCCGAGCGTGTCGAGCGCCTTGGCGGTGCCCTTGGACGCATGCGACTTCTTGGGGGCTGCCAGCGGGGCCTGGATCTGCTCGCTCGCCTGCGGGGCCGTCGCGGGTGCAGTGGGGGTCTGCGCCGGGGCGGTGGGCCTGATGGTCAGCGAGAGGCCGGCGCTCGGCGTCGCCTGTGCGGGCGTCGTCTCGCGGATGCTGAGGATCGGCAGGGGCCCGAGATTCGGAAGCTTGATCTGGTCGAGCGGCGTGTCCAAGCCGACGTCGACCGTGACGGTCTTCTTGATCTTGCCGAGCAGCGTGACCTCGAAGGTCCGTACGGA
>JAXDFS010000285.1:0-9728 GCA_034665465.1 Solirubrobacteraceae bacterium | reverse complement strand
GATGTAGATCACCGCGACGATGATCGTCACGTAGATGAGCGTGTCCTTGACAACCGCGATGA
Source organism: Solirubrobacteraceae bacterium (assembly GCA_034665465.1). Lineage (GTDB taxonomy): Bacteria > Actinomycetota > Thermoleophilia > Solirubrobacterales > Solirubrobacteraceae > CADCVQ01. The sequence continues at coordinate 9,666 of JAXDFS010000285.1, read as the reverse complement.
GCGCCGGCGCGCGCAGGCCGGACTGGTACGTGTAGGCGGCGAGGATGACGAAGGCGATGACGAGCGGCCAGTCGCCGTTGACGCCGAGCGCGCCCAGGACGATCTGCATGCCGACGAGCTGCAGCGCGATGTAGGGCATCGTCGCGAGGATCCCGGTGAGCGCGATGAGCAGCCCCAGCTCGCGCGAGCCGTAGCGCCCGCGCACGAAGTCGGCCGGCGTCACGTAGCCGTGGGCGCGGCAGACCGTCCACAGCCGCGGCATCACGACGAAGATCAGCGGATAGACCATGATCGTGTAGGGCAGCGCGAAGAAGCCGATCGCGCCCGCGCCGAAGACGAGCGCCGGGACGGCGATGAACGTGTAGGCGGTGTAGAGGTCGCCGCCGAGCAGAAACCACGTGACGAGCGTGCCGAAGCGCCGGCCGCCCAGGCCCCATTCGTCGAGGTGGTCGAGCTTGGCCCGCCGCCAGCGCGCCGCGACGAAACCCAGGACCGTGACCAGCGCGAAGAGCACGATGAAGATGACGAGCGCCGTCGTGTTCGTGTGGTGCGCCTCGGTGATGAGCGCGAGCGTCATGGCCGGCGGGTCGCGCGGTAGACGACGAGCGTGATGACGACCGCCCCGATGACCCAGGCGAACTGGTACCAGTAGAAGAACGGGATCCCGGCGAGCTCGGGATCGCGAGTGGCGTACAGCGGCGGATAGAGCAGGCCGAGGAGGGGAAGCGCGAGCAGCGCGTACCACCAGCGGCTCGGTTCCTCCTGCTTCATGCGCGCCGGAGTTCCCGCGTGACGCTTGTCACAAACTCCGCGATGCGCGCAACGGGCCCGACCGGGTACAAAGCCCAGATCGAATCTCTGCGCGGACAACTGCTGATCGCCGGCGCGACCCTGCCGGATCCCAACTTCGCCCGTACGGTCGTGCTGATCTGCGAGCACAGCGACGAGGGTGCGCTCGGCCTCGTCCTCAACCGGCCCGGCGAGCTGATCGTCGCCGACGTCGCGCCCGAGCTCGCCGGCCTCACCGGCGAGGACGCCGTCATCGACTCCGGCGGCCCGGTGGCACCCGACGCGCTGCTCGTCCTGGGCGAGTTCGAGGACGCCTCCTATGCCGGGATGCCGGTCATCGGCCGGGTCGGGCTCATGGGCGAGAGCCGCGAGATCTCAGATCTCGTCGACGTCACGCTGCGGGCCCGCGCCTTCGCCGGCTATGCGGGCTGGGGCCCCGGCCAGCTCGACGCCGAGCTCGAGCGCGACGACTGGTTCGTCGCGCCGGCGGGGATCGACGACATCTTCGATCCCGACGCCGACGAGCTCTGGAGCCGCGTGCTCGACCGCAAGGGCGGGCACTTCAGGCTCGTCGCGCGCATGCCGGTCGACCCGTCGGTGAATTAGCCGGCCCCCTCTTGCGGCGGGCAGCCCGGAGGGCGTGCGGAAACCTGCACGTTCATCTAGGGTCGGGCGATGGCCGAGACGACGAAGTTCCTCCTCTCCGAGGACGCGATCCCGACCCACTGGGTGAACCTCCTCCCCGACCTCCCGGGCGAGCCGCTTGCGCCGCTGAACCCGCAGACGATGGCCCCCGCCGGGCCGCCGGATCTGACCCCGATCTTCCCGATGGAGCTCATCGGCCAGGAGGTCTCGGGCGAGCCCGACATCGAGATCCCCGAGGCCGTTCGCGACGTCTATCGCCTGTGGCGCCCGTCGCCGCTGTATCGCGCGCGGCGCCTGGAGGCGGCGCTCGGGACGCCCGCTCACATCTACTACAAGTACGAGGGCGGCTCGCCGGCCGGCTCGCACAAGCCCAACACCGCCGTGCCGCAGGCCTACGCCAACGCGCAGGCGGGCGTCAAGAAGCTCACGACCGAGACCGGCGCCGGCCAGTGGGGCTCGTCGCTGGCCTTCGCGTGCTCGCTCTTCGGCCTGGAGTGCGAGGTCTTCATGGTCGGCTCGAGCTATGACCAGAAGCCCTACCGGCGCTCGATGATGCAGACCTGGGGCGCGACGGTGCACCGCTCGCCGTCGGACCTGACGCAGTCGGGGAAGGCGAACGCGTCGAGCCCGACGGGCTCGCTCGGCATCGCGATCTCCGAGGCGGTCGAGGTCGCCGCGCAGGACCCGGAGTGCAACTACGCGCTCGGCTCGGTGCTCAACCACGTGCTGCTGCACCAGACGATCATCGGCCAGGAGACGATCGCCCAGATGGAGATGGCCGGCGAGGAGCCCGACGTCATCATCGGCTGCGTCGGCGGCGGCTCGAACTTCGCGGGCCTGACGTTCCCGTGGATGCGACGCAAGATCCGCAGCGGGCACGGCCCCCGCTTCGTCGCGGCCGAGCCCGCCGCGTGCCCGACGCTCACGCAGGGCGTCTACGCCTATGACTACGGCGACACCGCCGGCCTCACGCCGCTCATGCCGATGTACACGCTGGGCCACGGCTTCGTGCCGCCGCCGGTGCACGCCGGCGGCCTGCGCTACCACGGCGACGCGCCGATGGTCTGCGCGCTGCTGAAGGCCGGCATGCTGGAGGCGCGCGCCTACCGCCAGAACGAGACCTTCGCCGCGGCGCTGCAGTTCGCCCGCTCCGAGGGGATCATCCCGGCGCCCGAGCCCGCGCACGCCATCCGCGCCGCGATCGAGGAGGCCGAGGCGGCGCGCGAGGCCGGCGAGGAGCGCGTGATCCTGTTCGGGCTCTGCGGCCACGGCAACTTCGACCTCGCGGCCTACGACGCCTACCTCGCGGGGACCCTGGAAGACCCGGAGTTCTCGCGGGCGGACTTCGACGCGGCGGTGGCGGAGCTGCCCGCAGGGGCGCCGAGCCTGGCGTGAACTCGCGCGGGCGGCCTGACACCGGGAGCGCAACAAGCAGGTCCTCGCTGGTTCGGCTAGCAATGGCTAGCACCCTGCTAGCCCCTGCTAGCCATGTCGGGTGATCGTCGAGCCGTGTTCGTCTGTGCAGGCTCGGGGCGTTGACTGAGGCATCGGTGAGGAGACGGGTCCCGGCCTCGGTGGCCTGTACGCGCCGGCCGGACCTACGCGACGCGCCGCATCTCCTCGCGCTGCGCGGCGACCGCCCAGCGCGGCAGCGGCTCCTTGCCCCAGCGCGCCTCGCGGGCGTAGCTCATCAGCGTCTGGAAGTAGTCGGCGAGCGGCGGCGGGACGGCGCCGATCGAGCGCCCGCGCTGGGCATCGAACGTCGTGCGCACGCTGAAGTAGGGCACGAGCGCGCCCGCGCGCATCTCGGCGGACGGGTCCGCGCCGACCGCGACGAAGACGGGCGGGTCGGCGTCGAAGGCCTCCGCCGCGAGCGTCGCGAGCTCGGTGTTCGTGGGCGCGCTGTCGCCGGCGACGACGTGGAAGGCGCCGTCGCGCACCGGGCCGCAGAGCAGCTCGAGCAGCGCGTCGGCGACGGTGTCGACCGGGACGATGTCCAGCCGCGCGTCGGCGTCGCCGGGCACGTTGGGAAACAGCCCGCGCGCGAAGGCCTGCAGCGGGAAGTAGATGACGTTGAAGGCCGGCGTCCAGCCGGTGACGCTGTCGCCGACGATGACGCTCGGGCGCAGGATCGCGGCCGGTAGGCGGCTGGCGCGCACGACCTCCTCGGCCTCGAGCTTCGTGCGCTCGTACGTGTTGCGGAACTCCTGGCCGGTGTCCCCGTCGTCCTCGCTCGCGCAGCCCTCGCGCCGGCCGGCGACGTAGGCCGTCGAGACGTGCACGAAGCGGTCCAGCGTGCCGCCGTCGTATGCCTCCCGGGCGAGCGCCAGGATCTCGCGCGTGCCGTCGACGTTGATGTGCCGCGCGTCCTCCAACGGGAGCGTGAAGCTGATCGAAGCCGCGCAGTGCACGACCGCGCCGATGCTGCCCGCCAGGCGCTTGCGCGCCATCGGCGACAGGCCCAGGCCGGGCGAGGTGAGGTCGGCGGCCTGCGCGCGGACGCGCCCGGGGGGCGGGCGGTCGCCCGGCGCGAGCAGCGTCTCGAGCACCTCGTCGATGCGCCCCTGGGCCGCCTCGTTGTCACAGGCGCGGACGAGCGCGATGACATCGCGGTCGGTGTGCTCGAGGATGCGGACGAGCAGCTCCATGCCGACGAAGCCCGTCGCGCCGGTGATCAGGACCGGTCCACCGGTCTTCGTCATATGGCCTCCAGGCGTCATAGCGGGATGTTGCGCGCGGGCCGGATCGGCCGCGCGGGTGTCGAGTAGGTGCGCAGCGCCGCTGCCAGGCGCGCGCGGGTCGCGGACGGCGCCACGATCTCGTCGATGACGCCCTCCGCTGCCGCGGAGGCGGCGGTGAGGTGCTCGGCCGAGTAGCTGGCTGCGAGCCGGTCGCGCGCTCGCGCCGGCTCGTCGGAACCGGCGATCTCGCGGCGGTGGACGAGGTCGACGGCCTGCCGCGCGCCCATGACGCCCATCTGCGCCCGCGGCCAGGCGAGCAGCAGGTCGGCGCCCAGCTCGCGGCTGTTCATCGCGATGAACGCGCCGCCGTAGGCCTTGCGCAGCACGACCGTCATCCGCGGCACCGAGGCGGCCGCGAACGCGTGCACGAGCTTCGCGCCGTGGCGGATGACGCCGCCGGCCTCCTGCGCCTTGCCCGGCAGGAAGCCGGGCGTGTCGACGAGCACCACCAGCGGCAGGCCGAAGGCGTCGCAGCTGTTGACGAAGCGCGCGGCCTTGCAGGCGGCGTCGGCGCTCAGGGCGCCGCCGAGGTGGCGCGGCTGGTTGGCGACGATGCCGACGGCGTGGCCGTCCAGGCGCGCGTAGGCGGTCACGACGTTGCGCGCCCAGCGCGCGTTGAGCTCGAGCAGGCGCCCGCCGTCGACGATCGAGCGGATGACGTCGCGGACGTCGTAGACGTTGCGCTCGCCGGCCGGCACCGACGCGTCGGGCAGCACGCTCGGCGGCTGTACGGAGGGCCAGCGCGGCGTGCGCTCGCTGCAGTTCTGGGGCAGGTAGTCGAGCAGGTCGCGCACGATCCAGGCCGCATCGAGGTCGGTCTCGGCGACGATCTGGCAGACGCCGTTTCGCTCGTGCACCTTCGGGCCGCCGAGCGTCACCGCGTCGACCTCCTCGCCGGTGACCTCGCGCACGACGCCGGGGCCGGTGAGGAACATCGACGCCTGCGCGGTCATCACGACGACGTCGGTCAGCGCCGGCGCATAGCTGCCGCCGCCCGCGGACGCGCCGCAGACGATCGAGATCTGCGGCACCTGGCCCGACAGCGCGGTGTGCGCCTTGAAGATCCGGCCGTAGCCGCTCAGCGCGGCGACGCCCTCCTGCAGGCGCGCGCCGGCGGACTCGATGAAGCCGACCGCCGGGATCCGCGCGCGGCCCGCGAGCTCGAGCACGCGGCAGATCGTGTCGGCCTGGGCCTCGCCCAGCGAGCCGCCGAGGTAGGAGACGTCCTGGGCGAAGCAGGCGATCGGGCGCCCGTCCACGTTGCCCGTGGCGCCGACGACGCCGTCGCCGGGGCTCGTGCGCTCCCCCATGCGCCGCGACAGCACCTCGCCGCGGATGAGCTGGATCGAGCCGGGATCGCAGAGCGCCTCGATGCGCTCGAGCGGGCCGAGCTTCTCGACGGGGCGCTGGACGAGCGCGAGCGCCGTCATGCAGCCTGCAGGCAGAGCGTCGCGTTGTGGCCGCCGAAACCGAAGCTGTTGGACAGCGCGATCGGCAGCCGCCCGTCGGACATCTCCAGCGGCCGCGCGGTGCCCGGGACGTAGTCGAGATCCATGTCCTCGTCGGGCTCCTCCCAGCCGATCGTCGGCGGGGCGACGCGGTCGCGCAGCGCGAGCACGGTCGCGACGGCCTCGACGGCGCCGGCGGCCCCGAGCAGGTGCCCGATCGCCGACTTCGTCGACGAGATCGGGATCTGCGCGGCGCGCGCGCCGAGCGCGAGCTTCAGCGCGCGGGTCTCGGCGCGGTCGTTGAGCTGCGTCGACGTGCCGTGCGCGTTGACGTAGTCGATGTCGGCCGGGGTGAGGCCGGAGTCGGTCATTGCGACGGTCATCGCGCGGGCACCGCCGCGGCCGTCCGCGTGCGGCGCCGTGATGTGGTGCGCGTCGCCGCTTGCGCCGTAGCCGCGCATCGTGCCGAGGATGCGCGCGCCGCGGGCCCGGGCCGCATCGCCGTCCTCGAGCACGAGCACGCCGGCGCCCTCGCCCATGACGAAGCCGTCGCGGCGGGCGTCGAACGGCCGCGAGACCCCGGTCGGCGACAGCGCGTTCATGCGCGCGAAGCAGGCCCGCGAGAGCGGGGTCAAAGGTGCCTCGGCGCCGCCGGTGACGACTGCCGTGGCCTCGCCGTGCTGGATCATGCGCATCGCGGTGCCGATCGCGTGGCTGCCGGCAGCGCAGGCGGAGACGACGCTGAAGACGGGGCCGCGCAGGTCGTGGCGCAGCGAGATCGCGGCGGAGCCCGCGTTGCTCATCATGAGCGGGATCGCGAGCGGCGAGACGGAGCCGGGACCGGTGTCGCGCAGGGAGTCGTGGTTGCCCTCGAGCGTCGAGATCCCGCCGATGCCGGTGCCCAGCACGCAGCCGATGAGCTCGGGGTCGTAGGGCAGCCCGTCGGCCCAGCCGGCGTCCGCGAGCGCCTCGTCGCCGGCGGCGACGGCGAGCTGCGTGGAGCGGTCGGCGCGGCGGGCCTGCTTCGGCGTCATGTGGTCGGTGACGTCGAAGTCGGCGCAGGGCGCCTCTCCCTCGGAGATCGCCGACACGCCCGCGGACCAGCGCTCGTACAGGGCACGAGCGCCCCTGCCCAGCGGCGTGATCGCGCCGACTCCGGTGATGACGACGTCGCGCATACGAACTAGGCGACCTTCGCGACGACGAGGTCGACGACGTCGCCGACGGTCTTGATGCTCTTGAAGTCCGATCCCTCGAGATCGATCTCGTAGGTCTCCTCGACGACCTGCGTGAGCTCGACGAGGTCGAGCGAGTCGATGTCGATCGCCTCGAGCGTGGCGTCGCGGTTGATGGCGCCGGCGTCGGCGCCGAACGTCACGAGGGACTCGATGACGGTCTCCTCGATGGACTGGGGCGTTGCTGTGGTGGCCATGTGCTGGGGGTGTCCTTTCGGTCGGGGGTCAGGCGGGGATGGGCTGGGGTGCTGCGAGCAGGACGTCGAGCGAGGACGCGGCGGCGGCCGGGACGCAGCGCGGCGCAAGCCGCGCGAGCACGGCGCCCGGGCCGGCGTCGACGAAGGTGCTCGCGCCCGCCGAGGCGAGCGCGATCATCGTCTCCCGCCAGCGCACCGGGGAGACGAGCGCGTCGGCGAGCTCCTGGCGCGGGTCGCCGAACGGCTTGGCGGTCGCGCAGGAGATGACGGGGATGTCGGGGCCGGCGATCTCGATCTCGGCGAGCGCCTCGCGGAAGGGGATGACCGCGCCCTGCATCTGCGGCGAGTGAAACGCGCCGGCGACGTCGAGGGCGACGGCGCGCAGCCCGGCGCCGCGAGCGTCGTCGCGGGCGGCCTTCAGCGCGCCGGGCGCGCCGGAGAGCACGACCTGGCCGGGGGCGTTGTCGTTGGCGAGACTGACGTCGTGCCGGGAGGCGAGCGCGCCGGCCTGGGCCGGGGTCGCGCCGAGCACGGCGAGCATCGTGCCGCCGCCGCTGGCTGCGCCGGCGACGTCCATGAGCAGGCCGCGCAGGACGACGAGACGCAGCGCGTCGTGCTCGTCGATCACACCCGCGGCGGCGAGCGCGGTCAGCTCGCCGAGCGAGTGGCCGGCGAGCGCGATCGGCTCGACGCGGTCGCGCACCTGCGTCCAGCCGGCGAGCGACGCGCAGAAGATCGCCGGCTGCGCAAAGCGCGTGGACTCGTCGACGAGCTCGAACGGATCGTCGCCCACGAGGTCGATGACGGCGGCGAGCAGATCGGGCCGGACGTCGGCGACGACGTCGCGCATGCCGGCGGTCTGGCTGCCCTGTCCGGGGAAGAGCACTGCGGTCGGTGTGGTTTGGAGCACGCATCCAGCGTGGCGGTGCGAGGGCCCGATGGATAGCGGTCCCCCCCGACCGGGGGGATGACTGGCCCGCGATGGGGGGTGTCAGACGGTCAGACCATCGTCAGGTCAGCAGGCCGAGCCGCTGCGCGCGCTGGACGGCCTCGGCCCGGTTGCGCACGTCGAGCTTGCGATACAGGGCGCTCGTGTGCTCCTTGATCGTGTGCGGCGAGAGGTGCAGCGCCTCGGCGATCTCGCGGTTCGTCGCTCCGCCGGCGACGTGCGCGAGCACCTCGCGCTCGCGCTCGGACAGCTGCACGCCGGCGCCCGGTGCGGGCGGCGGCTCGAAGAGCGCCATCCCGAGCGCGACCATCCGCACGGCGCGCGCCACGTCGGCGGCCGGCCAGTCCTTGGGCACGAAGCCGCTGGCGCCGCAGGCGCGCGCCGTCGCCGCGGAGATGCGCCCCGCGCCGGAGATCAGCAGCACCCGCAGCTCGGGGCGCTCGGTCAGCAGCCGCTCGCAGACCTCGGGGCCGGACTCCTCGCCGAGGAAGAGGTCGACGAGCGCGACGTCGGGCGCGTAGCGGCGGGTGAGGTCCAGCGCCTCGTCGCCGCTGCGCGCCGACAGGCAGCGCTCGACCCAGTCGAGCTCGCCGAGCATGAGGCGAAAGCCCCAGTGCACGACGTCGTGGTCGTCGACGACCAGCACGCGCAGGCGGTCCTGGCTGACCTGGCTCATGTCGCTGCGTTCTGGGCCAGCGGCACCACGAGGCGCACCTGCCACGTTCCGGGCGCGCGCTCGCCGAACTCGACCAGGCCGCCGGACTGCAGCGCCTCCAGCGCGGCCAGCCGCAGCCCGACGCCGGTGCTCGCGTGGCGCTCGCTGGGGACGCCGTCGTTCTCGATCTCGAGCACCAGCGTGTCGTCCTTGGTGTGGGTGCGCACGACCAGCCGCCGTGGGTCGGCGTGCTTGCGGGCGTTGCGCAACGCCTCGGTGAGCACCGACTGGCTCAGGGCCTCGACGTCGGCCGGCAGGTCGGCGAGCACCCCCTCGACCGTGAGCCCGAGGTCGGGGTGCTCGCGGCGCAGGCGCTCGAGCTCGGCCGCCAGCGTCGTGGTGGTCGGCGGCGAGGAGCGCCCGAGCGGGCGCTGCAGCGCCGAGCGCAGCTCGCCCAGCGCGCCGCCGACCTCCTGCGCGCAGCGCGCCCGCGCCTCGGGCGTCAGCGGCTGCTCGGAGGACAGCGCGAGCGAGACCCCGAAGAGACGCTGCACGACTCCCTCGTGGATCGTGCGCGCGAAGTCGATGCGCTCCTCGTACTCGCGCGCGCGCTCGCCCTGGGCCGTCGCAATCCGCGACGCCGACGCGAGGCCGAGCGTCTTGCCGAGCATCCACAGCAGGTCGCGGCGCTGCTCGTCCAGCGGGGAGGAGCCCGGCTCGGGCTCGACGAGGATGACCCCCAGCCAGCGGCCGGCGGCGACGATCGGCACGTACACGATCGGGTGCTCGCCGACGAGCCCGGAGAACTCCTCGGAGATCAGGTGCCCGTCCTCGGGCAGGACCTCGATGACGCGGTCGTCGGTCAGCGCCTGGCGGGCGATCGGGGCCGACTCGACGGTGATCGCCGCGTCGGTGAAGCGATCCATGCCGACGCCGTGCGAGCCGGCGGCGTGCACGCGGCGGCGGGCGTCGTCGTAGGTGAAGATCACGGCGCGCCGCATCTGCGC